>NZ_PHUL01000001.1:1280000-1580000 GCF_002813425.1 Cellulophaga sp. RHA19 | reverse complement strand
GTATGCGTACCACCTTCATTAAAAAACCAAATTATTTGATAATAACTATGTGAATGCGGTATTGCTGCTTTTTCAGGATTTTTTTTGCGGTATTCTTTTAAGTCGTACACCTGAAACTGTAGCTTGTTTGGGTACGCCTTATGCAAATGATATTGTTCTATTTTATTAAAATTTTTCAACTATCTAATAATTTTTTAGCTGCTAATTTTCCACTGTAAATAGCTCCATCCATATAGCCTCCATAAACAGGAGATGTTTCTGTTCCCGAAAAAATTAACTTACCATTAAAGTATGTATTGGCAAAAAGAGAATCTCCGTAGGTTGGACTCATATAAATAGACTTAATTGTTTTGCAAGATGTGTTTACGTCTTTAGACCAGTCTTTTTCATAATAAAACGTATAATCTAGTACTTCTTCTCCCAAATATTTAGAAAGATAAGACAGAATTTTGTTTTTACGTTCTTTTGCTGTTAAATCTCGTAATGCTTCATTTACAAAACCCATTAAACTATAATCATTATTATCAGAATTACAATGATCATACAACTCTGTAACCGCACCAACTTGACCTATAATAGTACCTGACAAGCCTTTTTGCTTCCAAAAAGGTTCTTTAAATTTTAGTCCAACTTTTATAGCATTACTCATCCAAGTATGTGTATTTTTCATTGTATCAATTAAGTTAGTCGGTAGTTCTGGAGAAAAATTAATTCTAGAAATTATACGTGGCGGTACAGTTAGCACCACTTTTTCTGCTATATAAGTTTTGTCTTTAGTACTAACTTTTATGTAATTACCTTCTTCTTCAATTTGTAAAACTGTAGCATCTGTTATTATTTTACCTGTAAAACCTTGTGCTAATTTGGTTATTAAAGTACTAGATCCGCCAGAAATTCTAGATGCAGAAGGTGCATCAGGATCACTTTTAAAATAATGAGCCGGAGCCATAGAACTATAAACCAAAACACTATTACCACTAGTATATTGAGGAAATTTATTGATGTTTAATTCCCTCAATATAGCATTTACATTTGTATGGTGACTTTGGAACCAAGTAGCTCCTAAATCTATATGATTTTTAGTAACTATTCTGCCTCCAATTTTGGCTCTGGAATCTAAAACTAAAAAATCTTTTTCTCCAGACTTATGCAATTCATATGCAGATGTTAGCCCAGAAAGTCCGGCACCAATTATAATATATTTAGTAGTATTAATCATTTTTATTTATTCATTAAATGTGTGCCGTGAACAACTGCGGCTCCTGCACGTAATGCTGCTGCAACAAATGTAACTTCTGCTAACTCTTCTTGTGTTGCCCCTGCATTTTCTGCTTGTTTTTTATGTATTTCTAAACAATAAGGACACTGTGTAGTTAATGCTACTGCAACTGCTATCAATTCTTTATACTTTTTTGGTATTACACCATCTGCTAAAGCTGCTTCATCAAAAACCTGAAAAGCTTGCATTGCCGGAGATGCATTTTTACCTAATTTTCCTAATTTCTTAAGGTTGCTCATATCATACATAAGACTATTATATTTAGATTAAAAAATTAATTTCTTCCAGACATTACACCACCATCTGTATCCCAAATAGCACCTGTTACCCATGAAGCACTATCAGACAACAGAAAGTGTATGGTTTTTGCTATATCACTTGGTTGTCCTATTCTTCCTATTGGATGAAAACCATTAAAACCTTTTAATGCTTCGGTTGCCTTATCATTATCTCCAAAAACACTATCATAAACTGGTGTTTGCACTACTGCTGGAGAAACTGCATTTACTCTAATTTTTTTATCTGCAAGCTCCATAGCCAAATGCTGAGTTAAAGAATGTAAACCTGCTTTTTGCATAGAATATGCAGAAGAAGGTGTTGCCTTTACCGCTTGTTTTGCCCACATAGAACCTACGTTTACAATAGAACCGCCACCTGTAGATGCCATTTTTTTAGCTACATTCTGTGTAATAAAAAAGAAACCACGGTTTAAATCTTGGTAAGAGTTATAATCTTCTAAAGTATGATCTAAAAAAGCTTTTGGCCCAAATATACCTGATGCATTTACCAAATAATCTAGATTATCCCAACCACCAATTGTTGTGTTTAAACTATCTATTTCTGATGAATTTGTAATATCTACTTTGTGACAAAATAAATCTTCAGGTGCCTCTTTTTTAAATGCATCCAATTTATTTTGGTTTGTACCTACTACGTGTACTTCTACCCCTTCTTGTAATAATTTTTCTGCAGTTGCTCTTCCAATTCCACTACTACCTCCAATAATTAAAGCTCTTTTTTTCATTTTGTTTTGTATTAAATTAATATACGCACAAAACTATGTAGCTTTTAATATCTAATATGGTAGCTTATAGAAAGAGAATGGTAATTTTAGGAAACTAATATAAAAGCGTATTATTTATACTCTTAAACAAGATTATACTGTTGTGCTTTTTTAGACAAGTCTATAAGGTTTTTAACTTCCATTTTACGCATTAAATTAAACCTATGCGTTTCTACAGTACGTTTACTATTTTCTAGTTTTTCTGAAATCTGCTTATTTGTTAAACCTGCTAGCACAAGCTCTAATACCTGAAGTTCTTTACTGGTAAGATCAAAAGGATTATTGGTTTTTGTTGTCTTTGATGCTTCAGAAATAGATTTATTACCATGAAGCAAATT
This sequence comes from Cellulophaga sp. RHA19, assembly GCF_002813425.1. Lineage (NCBI taxonomy): Bacteria > Pseudomonadati > Bacteroidota > Flavobacteriia > Flavobacteriales > Flavobacteriaceae > Cellulophaga > Cellulophaga sp. RHA19. The sequence goes on along the minus strand of NZ_PHUL01000001.1, from coordinate 1,577,320 downwards.
ATTTACCAAGACATTAGATATGTCTCCACTAAAATATTTTCCTCCTTGTTGCACAGTGTGTATTGCTTTTATAAACTCTACTTTACCTGTATCTTTTAGTAAATAACCGTTTGCACCTGCATTTACAGATTTAAGAATATATTCCTCTGAGTCATGCATAGACAAAATAATGGTTTTGGTAGTTGTTCCTTTTTTATTTAAAACATCTACTGCATCTATACCATTCATAATTGGCATTCTAATATCTATAATTAAAAGATCTGGTTTTTTTTCTTCTACAATAGCTATAGCTTCTTCCCCATTAGCCACCTCTGCTACTACAACTAAATCTTTTTCTTCTTCTAGTAAAGAACGTATTCCGTCCCTTACTAAAGAATGATCATCTGCCAATACAATACTTATAGTACTACTCATTCATCTAAATATTTACACAAATATAATTTAAAAATACGTAGTTACATACGTAATATACTTAGGCAATACTATAAAAAAAGTCGCTACATAATACTGCAGCGACTGGGGAATGGCTATAAAATTGATTGTTATTTTGTTGTATTTAAAAATTTTGGTTTGATGGTTAGCATTGCCCAAGCCCAATTTTGACCTCCGGCAGAAGCATCTTCAGTAGTTTCTTTTAATTCATACATACCATCATTTGCAAACATTTGTGAATATCCTATTGCCAAGCCGTAGCCCTTAAACTTTTTAGAAAAAACTAGATCTATTTCTGTCCCTAAAGATTTTTCTCCGCTTGGCAATTCTTGCTCGCCACTAAAGTTTAATGCCTTAACCATAAGATTAGACGTTTCATTTAATTTAAAATTTGCGCTTAAATGTACATCTAAAAGTCCAACAGAATTAGCGTGGTTGCCTACATAAAAATAATCCATAAAGCCATTAAATTTATGATTGGTTCCGTACAACGGAAAAAATGCTCCTGTTTCACCTGCATCTGCATCATTACCACTAATAAGCTCTATACCTGCCCCTAAAGTAATTTTATCTGATGTTTTTAAACTAAGATCTAAACTTGCCAAATAAGCACCTTTTACATCTACTTCTCCTTGTCTTTCTCCTGTTTGTAAAAAAAGATTACTACTAACACCTAGTTTTCCTTTTTTATACTCTAAGTGTGTGCCAAGAGTTAACAAACTACTAGTACCATCTGCCGTAACACCATCATCTTCATACTCCTGAAAACCATTATTTAGCACTAACAAACTACCTGAAAAAGTGTCCCAATTTTGTTTTAAATATAAGTACTGCATTGTTTTATAAGAAAAGAAACCCGTTGTACTATATTCCGTTCCTATAGATGAAAAACCAGATAAATTTGCTTTATCTTGATTAAATGCTAAACCTACATCTAATAAAAATTTGTCTTTTTTATATTTTAACAATGCTGCATCATGGTTACGTGCTTGCTGTGCCCAACCAACAGAACCTAAAATTCTTTGATCATCATAATCTAATGTTTGCCTACCTATTTTTGTAGAAAAACCTTCTCCTAAAGTTAGTTCTCCCCAAGCTTCAAAAACAGCAAAAGAATTATTAGTATCTGCAGGTAAAAGTTGCCTATTTTCTCCCCACGTCATTACATCTTGCAAACTTAAATATACCTTGTAAGATTCATCTGCGTACCCAAAATTTACACGTGCTCTAGTAGATATACCAAAACCTGCATCTGCATCTTCTGCAATTGGACTTCCGTATCCGTGACGGTATTCGGTTCTTGGCCTAAACTCGCCATCTATTTTAAACTGTGCTATGGTATAATTAGAAATTAGACATACCAGACCTATTAAAAAATGTATTTTTTTCATTTTCCCTTAAGTTTATATTATTTATTTTTTCTGATAATAGAACTAATATTATTTATCTGCTACCTGTAGTCTAGCAGACACTTTCTCTTCTGATGATGCAAATTTGATAGCTAAGGACAGTAATGCTGCTACCAAAATACAACCACCAATAACAAAATAACCAGATGAAACTGCTGAAGCAGAAGCCACAGTTTGTGCCGCTTTTATAGCCTCTTCCCCCAACTCATTGTTAGATGATATTGCTGCGCTTTCTGCTACTGCAGACTTAGACTTTAATAGCATTGCTGCTAAAAATGCACCTACATTACCACCTGCACCTACAATACCTGAGATAGACCCAATTGCCTTTTTATTTATAAACGGTACAACAGAAAATGTAGCTCCTTCTGCCATTTGTACTGTTAAGCTAAATGCTATTAAAAACAACATCCCTACTGCTATACTTGTTGTCATTGAAAAGAAAGATAACATTAATCCCTCTGCAGCTAAAATAACAGCCAAGAAAATAACACGACCACGTAAGCCTTTAGAGTTACCAAATTTATCACCAAAATAACCACCTAATGTTCGGGCAAAAATGTTCATTAAAGCAAAAGACAAAACCAAGTTACCGGCAAAAGACCTTTCTAAACCAAATCTATTTTGCAAATAATCATCCATAGTGCCATACACCGTAAGTTCTATTCCAAAGCAAGCAGCATAAACAAAAAATAAAATCCAAACCCTATAATCTTTTAAAACACTAGCAAAAGATGCTTCGTCCTTTTTAAGAACAGGCATTTCACCTCTTTCTTTTAATTCTGAAAAATTACCCTCTGGAGTATCTTTTGTAAAGAAATAATATACCAATCCCATTAAAAAACATAGTACACCAGCAATAACCATAGAGTAACGCCAGGCAATTTCATCTGCAACACCAAAACTTACAACTGCTGCAGCAATTAAAGGCATTCCCAAACGGTTAGCTCCACCTCCTAGATTTCCCCAACCTGCAGAAGTAGCATTTGCCGTACCTACAATATTTGGCGCAAACATAATAGAAGTATGAAACTGCGTAATTACAAATGAAGCTCCTATAAAACCAATAAGCAACCTACAAATTAAAAACTGTAATGGTGTTTGTACAAAACCAAGCAATATTACTGGTATTGCTCCTAATACTAGTAAGTAGGTATAGCACAATCGTGGACCATATTTATCACATAATTTACCTATTGCTAAACGTGCAAATACAGTTCCTGAAACCGCTAAAATAATAGAATTCCATTTTTGAGAAGGAGTTAATCCTAAATCTCTAACCACATCTGGCATAAAAGGAACTATACCAAACCAAGCAAAAAAACAAAGAAAAAAAGCCAGTGAGGTAATCCAAAAAGTTTTCATTTGAATACTTTTAAAATCTCGTAGATTTAATTTTGTAGCCTTGTTAGATGTCTTGTTTATCATATCATATTATTTTAGAAGGTTATATAGTGAACTATTTACACTTCAAAAATAAGTATTAATACGTATAAGTACGTAGGTGTAAATAAAAACAATACACAGAATACGTATTTTTATTAAAATGATAGAATTTGTATTTATAAAAAATCAAAATGAAAAAAAAGAAATATTAAAATGTAGAATTTGACATTTTTAAAGAAATTTAAAAACAAACAACAAGCTAAAACACAATGTATTAGTTCAATAAAAGGTAAAAAAATGACTAAATTATTTAATAACTACGTAGTTACTCATATATAATTTTACATCCCTGAGTTAAGTACACGCTGTAACTCTTCTTCAAAAAAAGAAGGATGCTCCGCTACCACATCACCAATAACTATAATACCAGGGAGCGCAGTATTAATATCTTTATTAACTGTTTTATAATTTAATAAAGTACCTGTTATACAGGTTTCTTTATCTAAAGTTCCGTTCTGTATTATAGCAAAAGGTGTTGTTTTACTCCTGTATTTTAAAATCTCTTTTGTAATTTCTCTAAACTTACGTACACCCATTAATATTACAAGTGTTGCTGATGATTTTGCTGCCAATTTAAGATCTTGAGAGAACGACCCATCCTTTTTTGTAGCTGTCATTACCCAAAAACTACTACTTATACCTCTACGAGTTACTGGTATACCTTGACTTGCTGGTACAGCAATAGCACTACTTACACCAGGGACAACTGTAACAGGTATACCAAAAGACTCTACGTATTCTATTTCTTCACTTGCTCTACCAAACACAAACGGATCACCACCTTTTAAACGTACTACGTGCCCATATGTATATGCACTTTCTACTATAAGCTTATTAATATCATCTTGCAATAAAGAATGTTCTCCGCAACGCTTACCTACGTATATTTTTGGTATATCTGCATCTATTTCATTTAGTAATTCTTTACTTACCAATGCATCATACAAAACTACAGATGCCTGCTGCAAAACCTTAAAGCCTCTACGTGTTATAAGATCACTACTACCAGGGCCTGCGCCAACTAAACTAACTTTTGGCATACTTGCTAACATCATAATATACAATTATTAAAGTGAAAAATTATTAATACAACAACAAAACTACGTATTTATTTCGATAAAATCAGACAATAAATACGTAATAATACGTAATTTTGCTAAGTAATCTGATAAACACGTACGTATGAAAACCGTAATTGTAGTAGGAAATGGAATGGTAGGCTATAAGTTTTGCGAAAAATTTGTGGCCAAAGAAACAAATAAAGATTTTAAGCTTATTGTTTTTGGCGATGAGCCAAGACCTGCTTATGACCGTGTACATTTAAGTGAGTTTTTTGAAAACCAAGATGCAAAGGCATTAGAAATGGCTCCTGCAGAATGGTATACTGAAAACGGAATAGAATTAATGGTTAATGAACGTGTTACAGATATTAATCGTGATGAAAAAACAATTACAACCGCTAACAACCGTGATTTTTCTTATGATTATCTTGTACTAGCCACAGGATCATCTGCATTTGTACCTCCTATTAAAGGTGTAGAAAAAAAAGGGGTTTTTGTATACCGAACTATTGAAGACTTAGAAGGTATGCTAGCTTATGCAGCTCTACTTAAAACAAAAAATCCTAATGCAAAAGCTGCAGTTCTTGGAGGCGGACTTTTAGGTCTTGAAGCCGGTAAAGCCGTTATGGATATGGGTTTAGAGCCACACATTGTAGAGTTTGCTCCTAAATTAATGCCAAGACAGTTAGACTCTAGAAGCAGTCAGGTTCTTCAACTAAAATTAGAATCTATAGGTTTACATATTCACCTTAGTAAAGCAACAAATCAAATATTAGGAGACAAAGCTATTACTGGAATGGAATTTGGAGAAGATGACGTACTGGATGTAGAAATGCTAATTATTTCTGCCGGTATACGTCCGCGAGATGAACTAGGAAAATCTAGCGGCTTAAAAATGGGTGTGCGTGGCGGCATTGTAGTAGATAACAAAATGCAAACCTCTGATGAAAATATTTATGCCATTGGAGAAATTGCCTTATACAACCAAATGATTTATGGTTTGGTTGCTCCTGGTTATGAAATGGCTACTGTTGCTGTTGACCAGATTACAGGAAATTTAGAAAACCAAATGGCAGATGAGATTGATATGTCTACCAAACTAAAATTAATTGGTGTTGATGTTGCTAGCTTTGGAGAGCCTTTTATGCCTGCTACAAAAGGACATTCTGTGATTTTTGAAAACAAAACACAACATTTATACAAAAGAATTAATGTAAGTCTTGATGGCAAAAAATTACTTGGCGGAATTTTAGTTGGTGATGCTACAGATTATAGTATGCTACATCAAATATATTTAAATGGTATGCCTATTCCTTCAGATCCATCACAGTTAATATTGCCTGCTGGTGATGGCGCTGCTTCTTTTGGTAGTGCTATGGATTTACCAGATACTGCTGTTGTTTGTTCTTGCGAAGCCGTAACTAAAGGGCAGGTTTGTTGCTCGGTAAAAGATGATGGCAATGAAACTGTAAAAGATGTTGCTAAAGCAACCAAAGCAACTACCGGTTGTGGTGGCTGTAAACCTATGGTGACAGATTTAGTAAATGAAACTTTAAAATCTCTAGGTAAAGTAGTTAAGGAACGTATTTGTGAGCATTTTGATTACTCTAGGCAAGAGCTGTATGACATTGTTAAAATGAAACACATTAAAGATTATGATGAACTGCTAGACACTCACGGTAAAGGAAATGGCTGCGAAGTTTGCAAACCGTTAGCAGCATCATTATTTGCTAGTATATTTAATGAAACAGCAAACAAACAAGATACAATACAAGACACCAATGATAGGTATTTGGCAAACATTCAGCGTAACGGAACCTATTCTGTTGTGCCACGTGTTGCCGGCGGAGAAATATCTCCAAAACAAATGATTGCTATGGGCAGAATTGCTCAAAAATATGATTTATATACCAAAATTACAGGCGGACAACGTATAGATATGTTTGGAGCACAATTACACGAGCTACCTCTTATTTGGGAAGAATTAATTGCCGAAGGCTTTGAAACCGGACAAGCTTATGGAAAATCTTTACGTACCGTAAAAAGCTGCGTTGGCTCTACATGGTGCAGATATGGGATGGATGAAAGTGTGAGTTTTGCAATAGAAATAGAAAACAGATACAAAGGCATAAGGTCTCCTCATAAATTTAAAGGTGGTGTATCTGGCTGTATTAGAGAATGCGCAGAAGCTCGTGGTAAAGATTTTGGCTTTATTGCTGTAGAAGGAGGTTGGAATGTATACATAGCAGGAAATGGTGGTGCAACTCCAAAACACGCCTTGTTATTAGCCGAAAAAGTAGATAAAGAAACTGCTATAAAGTATGTAGACAGATTTTTAATGTATTACATACAAACAGCCCAACCACTAATGCGTACTGCTGCTTGGTTAGATAAACTAGAAGGCGGTATAGACTATGTAAAAGATGTTGTTATAAACGACTGTTTAGGTATTGTAGACCAATTAGACGTAGAAATGCAGAGATTGGTTGATACTTATAAATGCGAATGGAAAGAAGCTATTGAAACCCCTGAAATAAGAGCTAAATACACACACTTTGTAAACTCTACCGAGGAAGATGAAAATATAGAATTTGTATCATTAAGAGATCAAAAAATGCCGGCTCCTTGGGTATAATAGAATATGTTTAATTAAAATAATTAAAGATGATAACTTCAATTTTAAAAGAATACTCATTAACAGCTTTAGAACAAGTAACAACCTGGTACAAAGCTGCAGAAATTACTAAGTTCCCTAAAAATGGTGGTGCCTGCGTAAAATATAAAAATAAACAAATTGCTGTTTTTAATTTTACAAGAGAAGGTAAATGGTACGCCTGCCAAAATTTATGTCCGCATAAAATGGAAATGGTACTTTCTAGAGGTATGATTGGTGAAGATATGGGAACACCTAAAGTGGCTTGTCCCCTGCATAAAAACACATTTTCTCTAGAAACCGGAGAAAATTTAAACGGCACTTTAGATGCTATTGCAACTTATCCTATAAAAATTGAAGATGGTTTTGTGTATATTGGGTTTTCTGAATAGCTTTGAAACAAACCTTACCACATATGGCAACAACAAATAAACTAAAACAAGCTTTTGATCTTTTTGATAAAGCAAACAACCAAGACCCAAATAAAGAATTATACCAAGGTAAGGAGTACGCAAAAGAAGTACTATACGCAATACGTATGACAAACAAACTAAACTCTTTTGCTCCAAATGCATCAGAAGTATTACAGTTAACTGCTCGTTGCCAACACATTTGCAGATGGGAAATACCAAGAGATTCTTATGAAATGAACAGGACTGGATATTTGACATGGAGACAAGACCTTAAAAAATATCATGCAAAAAAAGCAAGTTCAATTTTAGAATCTGTTGGTTATGACCAAGAAACAATTAGTAAAGTTGCTTTTTTACTTGAGAAGAAACAGTTAAAAAAGAATGAAGAAACACAGACCTTAGAAGATGTTATTTGCCTGGTATTTTTAGAGTTTTATTTTGAGCCATTTGCTAAAAAATACTCAGAAGAAAAACTTATTGATATTTTGCAAAAAACGTGGCGCAAAATGTCCAATTTGGGCCAAGATGCAGCTTTAAAGCTACCTTTATCAAAAGCATCTTTAGAACTAGTAGGCAAAGCATTATCTTAAAAATGCTTACAATAAGCTACTAATATGAGCGGTAATAAATTAGAAAAATCTTTAGACACCACCACATTTCTTAGAATAAGAAAATGGTACCTACTAGCATTGTTAGCTATTGCTTTTTCTATTGTTTTTTCTCAGGTTTTAGTACAAATGCATTTAAATTCTCAGTTAGATGATTCTCGCGTTATAAATGTTGCAGGTAGGCAACGTGCTTACAGTCAAAAATTAGTAAAAGATATTCTATTGCTAAATAGATACACATCTAATGAAGAAAAAAAACAAATTTTACATAATACAAAAAACACCTTAGATGTTTGGCGCATATCGCACAATGCGCTTCAGTTTGGTAATGACTCTATGGGTTTACCTAAAGAAGAGAATAAAGAAATACTAGCTCTATTAAAAAAAATTACACCACACCATACCGCTATGATGAGTGCTGCAAATAACACCATTCATCTTAAAAGCAACAATATAAGAGATAGCATAAGTTTAGAAAAAGATATAACTATTCTACTTAAAAACGAACGCATATTTTTAAATTTGATGGATACTATTGTAAATAAATATGATAGTATAAGTAAAACTCAACTTCAAAAATTAAAACAAAAAGAGCATATACTAGTTGCACTTTCCTTACTAATTCTTCTTTTAGAAATTTTATTTGTTTTTAGACCATTATCTATTCAAATTAGAAATAGTATTGCTAAGCTTTTAAAAGGAAAAATAGAATCTGAGGAAAACACTGCTAAAATAGAGGAACTATATCAAGAAAAAGAAAACTCGTTACAAGAGCTACAAGAATTAAATTTTGTTATAGATAATGCAGCTTTATTTGCTAGCACTAAAAATAATGAAAGCGTAGTTTTTATCAGTAAAAAATTTCAAGAACTTTTAGGTTGTTCTACTCAAGACTTATCTAAACCATTGTCTGAGATACTAACAACAAACGAAGGCCAACAAGAATACCTTAAAGAAGTTTTAAAAAATAGCAGAAAAAACATTAGAACTGAAGAAATAAAAATAAAGACTAAAAAAGAACAGGATGTTTGGTTAGATATGTCTATTATTCCACTTCATCAATCGTCTAAAAAACAAAGTGTTTTAATTTTATGTTCTGATATTACAGAACGAATAGAAAATCAGCAAAAATTAGAGCAATTAACAAAGCAAAATTTTGAAGATAAAATACTTCAAAGAAAACTACAAGCTAGTCAAATTGTAGAGGGACAAGAAGAAGAGCGCAAACGTATTGCAAAAGACATACACGACGGAATTGGTCAAATGCTTACTGCTCTTAAATTTAACATAGAATCTATTAACTTAGAGAATAAAGAAAAAACAGAGGAGAAGATAGCATATTTAAAAACGCTATGCTCAGACCTAATAAAAGGCGTTCGTACTGCTACGTTTAACCTTACTCCTCCTGAGTTAAAAGATCATGGTATTTTTCCTGCTCTGCAAAAAATGACAATAGAATTAGCTAAACTAACTGGAAAAAATATTCTTTTTGAAAATAAGACCGATAAAAACATTAGGTTTTCTTCCTTAGCAGAAACTAATATTTATAGAGTAACACAAGAGGCTATAAATAACGCTATTAAGTATGCAGATGCCAACTATATTTTACTTAGTATTAATTATGACCAAAATATACTAAGCATTTTAATTGATGATGATGGTAAAGGTTTTGATGATACTATTTTGCACAAGACACCAAAAAACAATAGTGAGGGCGGTATGGGGCTTTTTTATATGAAAGAACGCATAAACTATATAAACGGAAGACTATTTATTAACTCTACTCCAGGAAAAGGAACTAGGGTTACCATAAATTACAAGCCCGAAAGAAATATAAAACAACCATAAAACCAACGCTATGAAAATAAGAATTAGAGGAAATTCTATTAGATACAGACTTACTAAGAGTGAAGTAGAAGCATTTTGCAAAACAGGTTCTTTTGCTCAAGAAACAGAGTTTGGATCAACTTTATTTTCATATAGAATACACGCAAAAAAGGATATAACAAATCTAGAAACCGATTACACTAATAACACTATAACCATATACGTTCCTAAAGATTACACAACCAATTGGTTTAGTAGTAACACTGTTGGTTTTAGTCATAATTTTATCACTAAAAACGGTAAAGAAATTTTTATTTTAGTTGAAAAAGATTTTGTTTGTATGGATGAAACTGTAGAAGACCAGACAGACAACTACCCCAATCCTAATGCTTAACAGTATTTAAAATAAAAAAAGAGTGCCCTCAGGACACTCTTTTTAACTAACCAACTAAATACTTATTATAGTAATTAATTTTCTTTATCTTCTTCAAACTCTGTTTCTGCAACTCCAGTTTTAGCTGTGTTTAAATCTCTAAACTTTAAGCTTGGTTTTTTTCCATCAAAATCAAAAACTAAAATCTCTTTAGACTGCATAAAGTCTAGACTTTTAAAGCTATTGAATTTATTATTTTGTAATTGTAATACTTGTAGGTTTACCAGTTGTCCAAATTCTTGTGGTATATCTCCCATTAACTGGTTGTTAGCAATTACAAGCTCTCTAAGCTCTACTAAGTTCCCTAATTCTTTTGGGATAAAACCAACCAAATTATTTTCAAAAAGCCCTAAACTTTCTAATTTAGATAAGCTTCCTAACTCATCAGGTATAATACCTGAAAGTTTGTTACTAGACACATTAAATACTTTTAATTTTTTTAATTTACCAACGCTTTTAGGAATTTCTCCTTTCATTAGGTTATTAAATAGTACAATACTCTCTAAATTAGCTAAATCTCCTATTTTAGAAGGTATTTCACCTGTTAGTAAATTCATCTCTAAATGAACATTTCTCAACTCTTTTAACTTAGTAATAGTCACAGGTATTTCTCCGCTGATTTTATTAAACGCTAAGTTTAAATCTTGCAAACTTTTAAGCTTATAAATTGTTTGTGGCAAAGTTCCCTCCAAGTTGTTTCTAAATAAATTTAGCCCAACAACTTTATTGTCTTCTACTTTAACACCTTTCCAGGTAGAAACTGGTTTATCTAAATTCCACTGAGTTGTCCATTGACTTCCGTTTGTAGCATTGTACAAGTCTATAAGCACTGCTTTTTCTTTAGAAGATATTTGCCCCACAACTGTTTGTAGTGCTACTGCTAAAAAAGCTATGATTGTGTAAGTAAAATTCTTATTCATATCTATACTGATTATCAAAGTATTGCGATACAAATAGAAGCTAATTATAGATAACTGGCAAAATTATTAGATGAACTACAAGCGGTTAGCGTGTTTTTGTTGTGAAACACGCATTTTCTGTGGTTTAGCAAAATAGCCTACAAAACCCTACATTACTTACAAATCTTCTAAATTTAAGGTTAGCTCTTCCCAAGTAGACATTAGTTCTTTTAATTTTTTCTTTTTTGCCTCGTATTTATCAAAAAAATCTGGTTCTGCAATTGTAGCTTCATACTCCAATAAAAGCTTCTGATCTATCTTTTTTATGTCGCTCTCCAAAGTAGAAATTTCACTTTCTACATTACTTAGTTTATTTTTAAGGGACTTTATTTTTTTCTGATCTTTATAGTCTACTTTTTTATCTTCTTCTTTTTTTACAGCTTGCTTAACCTTAGTCTTTTTTTCAATAGCTCTAAAATTTTCAGCTTTACGTTGGTCTAAGTAATAGTCTATATCTCCTAAATATTCTCTTATTTTTTGATCTTTAAACTCGTAAACTTTATTAGTTAAACCTTGTAAAAAATCTCTATCGTGTGATACAAGTATTAGTGTACCCTCAAAATTTTGTAATGCTTGTTTTAAAACGTTTTTAGACTTTATATCTAAATGGTTGGTAGGTTCATCCATTACCAATACGTTTAATGGTTGTAGTAACATTTTAGCCAAAGCTAAACGGTTACGCTCACCACCAGACAATACTCTTACATACTTATCTACATCATCTCCCCTAAATAAAAACGATCCTAAAATATCTCTAACCTTACTACGGTTAGTTTCGTTAGCAGCATCTATCATTGTATCTAAAATAGTTTTTGTACCATCTAAATACTCTGCTTGGTTTTGAGCAAAATATCCTATTTGTACATTGTGCCCTAATTTTAAGTGACCGCTATACTCTAACTCACCCACCATAATTTTTGCTAAAGTAGATTTTCCTTGTCCGTTTTGACCAACAAAGGCTGTTTTACTATCGCGTTCTATTAATAAATCTATATTATTTAAAACTTTTTTATCGCCATAGTTTTTAGATAAATCTTCAATCTCTGCTATAATTTTACCTGGATTTATAGATATAGGAAAACGTAAATTCATTACGCTATTATCATCCTCATCTACCTCTATCCTATCAATCTTATCTAACTTTTTAATTAAAGATTGCGCCATAGTTGCCTTAGATGCTTTTGCTCTAAATTTCTCTATCAGCTTTTCTGTTTGCTGTATTTGCTTTTCTTGGTTTTTTTGCGCGCTTAATTGCTGTGTTTTAAGCTCGTTACGCTGAACCAAGTATTCTGAATACGGTTTATTGTAATCGTATATTCTACCTAAAGATATTTCTATGGTTCTGTTGGTAACATTATCTAAAAACATTTTATCATGCGATACAATTACTACAGCACCAGAATATCCTTTTAAAAACTGCTCTAACCAAATAATAGATTCTATATCTAAGTGGTTGGTAGGCTCATCCAGCAGCAGCACATCGTTAGTTTGTAATAGTAGTTTTGCCAACTCTATACGCATACGCCAGCCTCCAGAAAATGTCTCCGTTTTTTTATCAAAATCTGCTCTACTAAAACCTAAACCTTGTAAAACTTTTTCTGTTTCTCCTTGGTAATTGTAACCTCCTAAAATTTCATAATGATGCGTAATATCATTTAAATCTATAATAAGCTGACTGTAACTATCACTTTCGTAGTCTGTACGTTCTGCTAATTGATGATTAATTTCATCTAACTTTAACTCTAAAGCTTTAATTTCTTCAAACGCTTGGTAAGATTCTTCTAAAACAGATCTTCCTTCTACAAAATCTATATCTTGTTTTAAAAAGCCAATTTTTACATCTTTATCTGCTGCAATTGTACCACTATCTATTGGCATTTCTTTAGACAATAGTTTTAATAAGGTAGACTTACCTGCACCATTTTTTCCTATAAGTCCAACACGGTTTCCTGGGTTTAACCTAAAAGAAATTTCTTCAAATAAAAATTCTCCTCCAAAAGAGACAGATAAATTGTGAATATTAAGCATAAAATGTGACTAATGTTACAGATGAAAATTATAGAAAATAGTATTTTTGTAAAAACTTTTTGCAAATGTTAAAAAAAGGAAACAAACTCAGCAGTATTTTAACAGGAACTTGTCCAAAATGTCACTTAGAGAACATGTACAAGGATAAAAACCCTTACCATTTATCAAATGTGTACGATATGCACGAGCGTTGTTCTCATTGTGGTACCAAATATCAAATGGAGCCTTCGTTCTTTTACGGAGCAATGTACGTAAGTTATGGTGTTGGTATTGCATTTGCTGTTGCTGCTTTTATAATCTCTTTTATTTTTATTGAAACGAGTCTTTTAGTAAGTTTTATTTGTATTGTAGCTACCTTAGTTGGTTTTATGCCAATAATTATGAGATTGTCTCGTAATATTTGGATAAATATGTTTATCCATTATGATAAAAACGCAGCCGCTAAGTTTAAGAGCCAGAAGCATTAAGGTATCTTTTAATAAAACGATTACAATTTATCTCTTTTGGTAGCAACTCTTTGTTTTCTATAAAATTAAAAAGATGTTTAGCTGCATAAGGTCCTGCCATAACGCCTCTAGAACCAAAACCATTTAAAACATATACATTTTTATGCTTTGGATGCTCGCCAACTAGTGGTTTTCTATCTGCTACTGTTGGCCTAACACCTGCTTTGTGGTCTACAACCTCATAACTGCATTTTAAAAAGGTATTTAATTTGGTTAACAACTCTTCTTTAGCGGTTTCAGATACGTTGTTTGTTTTGTCGTCTCTATTATAAGTGGCTCCTACCCTATACAAATCATTACCCATAGGTATTATAAAGACTGATGATTTTATGACACTTTTCTCTTTTAAATCTGGAGCTTTTATAGTTAAAAGCTCTCCCTTTGTTCCATTTAAAGGTAAATAATTAAAAAACGGATTGCTTTTTAAACCAAAACCAGTAGCAAAAACTATTTTTTCTGCCTTAATACCTTTGTATATAACTCCGTTTTCTTCAATTTGTAAAGCATCAAAATCAAACGTTTCTTGTAGTATAGCTTCTTTTTTAATTAAGTAATTTTTATAGGCTGATAAAAGCTCCTTTGTATCTATTCTACCTGTATGTAAAACCTCGCCATACCCAAAGTTTGCATTTATATCAGCATTTTTATTTTGAATAATTTTTGGTGATAAAAAGTAATTAAGACTTGGCTTATCCATAGCCTCAAACCACATATTTTGCTCCTCTACAGAAGCAAACCTACGTATTACAGGTATTTTATAGTCTAACTGTACTTTTAGCTTATCTTCTAAAGCCTTGTAAAAGGGTAGCGCAAGGTCTAATTGTTGTTTTGCGTTCCAGGCAAGTGTAAAACGTTTTAAAATAACTGGGTTATACAAACCACCTGCAACTACAGAAGATGTCTGTGAGTTATCTGCAACAACCTTAAACGTTTTATTATTTTTTTCTAGTGTTTCACAAAAAGAAATACCTGCCAACCCCAGACCTACAACTACATAATTTACCATATTACAAAAATAGATAAAGTAGCTTAATTTATATGTATAAAAAAACTCCCTAGGAATAAAATCCTAGGGAGTCTGCTTATTGTATTTGAATTGGAATTCTAAAGCAATTTAATAGCTCCACATATCTTGTTCTCTGTCTCTAATAACCTCTTTAATTCTTTTGGCTTCTAGCAACTGAAACAATGCGTTGTCTGAAATGTAATCTTTAATTTTACGATCTCCGTGTACATTTTCTTCTTTGTAAATAGTTGCATGGAACCTTCTTGAGTTTAACAACATATCAAAAGAAATTGGACTTGCAGAGTTTCGTTGATTAAACACTTTTGCTGTATGCAACAATTCTCTAGCATCTGGATACCAAACCCAGAATAAAGGAATTTTATTACCATCTATATCTACAGACTCATCATCTATAAAGTTAACATCTGGTGCAACTGGAGCAATACCTAATAAACGGTATTTTAATTCTCCTTGTCTTTTATCAAAATACCACATTCCTTTAATTAGGTATTCTTCTAAATCTGCTGCAACAAGATCTCTCTTGTTAATATATTCTTCAGAAACAGTTTCTCCTGCATTATATTGGTCGTAACCATAATCTGTAGTATCTACCTTCTGCATAGAAGCTTTTAAGTCTTCTAATTTTCTTTTTTCTGTAAAGTAAGAATCTGCATAAACTTCTAATTCTCCACTCTTAATACCTTTCATTAAAACGTGGTATAACGATCTTCTGTTTTTACCTATGTCTATAGTATCAATTGGGTAGTATAAAGGAAAGTTTACACGCTCATCTAAATCTATAACTTCCCATACAGTAGTAGACCATAAAACATCTCTGTCGTCTACATAACCATACTTTAATGGTCCGTCATTATCTTTTTTAATTTGTTCTTCTGTTTTAATACCAATTTCTTCTGGTTTTTTGGCATTCAATACATTTGATTGCGCCATAGCAGATATCGAAGACATTGCTACTAAACCTACTACTAAAATGTTTTTCCAATTCATCATTTAAATAATTTTATTTTGAAGCTATAAGTAAGTTGCTATTTTACAATAGCAACTTACCTTTTAGTTTCATTTATTCTAGTTTGTAATTTCTACAAGTACACTAGAAACTTTCTTTAATCTATAACTCTTGTTATTTGTAATATAAGCTTGGATATTAAATATCTGAACCATATCACCTCTTTTTGCTCTTTTT
Organism: Cellulophaga sp. RHA19; assembly: GCF_002813425.1. Classification (NCBI taxonomy): domain Bacteria; kingdom Pseudomonadati; phylum Bacteroidota; class Flavobacteriia; order Flavobacteriales; family Flavobacteriaceae; genus Cellulophaga; species Cellulophaga sp. RHA19. The sequence goes on along the minus strand of NZ_PHUL01000001.1, from coordinate 1,561,335 downwards.
AATGCAGATTTAGCTCTACTGTCTAATTTTCTACCATTAACTCTAATTGTTGGCTGTCCTGGAACTTTGAAGCTGAAACCGCTTACACCAATATTTAAATCAAAATCAAAATCTTGTAATAATGCACCAACTGTAGATACTTCTAAGTTTTTACGTGGCATTTTAACGCTACCAGTTTCTCCTCTAATAGAACCTGTTGGACTTGGTATATCTTTAATTCTAAATTCTGATGAAGAACTAACTGCTTTACCATCTGGCAAAGTACCAGAAGCTTTAATAGTTACAGATCTTCCAGAACCTGGATTCATAACATACTTACTACCACTTACCGACTTTAAGCCTGGAGCAGAAGCTCTTACTTTATTATTTGGTATACCAGGTATAGAAATTGTCATTGGGTTAGCAACACCACGGTAAACAACGTTCATCTTATCTGCAGCAATTAATGCTGCACTTGGCTTAGATATAGTTGCAAAAGAATTTTTAACTTCTACAGGAACTTCTTCACCATCTTGCTTAAAGAAAAGTGTACCTGCTACTTCGTGATCTCCTGGGTTACCAGCACCAATTAACATTTTAACACCTCCAGCTTCAAGCTGATAATCTGTACCTTCTTTTAATTTTCTACCATCTAATGTTAATTCTGCTCTTACTGGAGTAGAAGAATCATCAGTTTTGCTAATAATAATTTTACCATCGTACTTCTCACCTGCATAAAATGCTGACTTAGATCCAAAAAGTGATGTTTTAAATTTCTTTAAAGAAACCTGATCTGTTAAGTTACCTTCTAACATTGCTTTTAAAGCATCTTCTTCAGTAGACTTAATATCAGACTGTAAAGCTGTAATTTTAGTTAAAGAAGCTATTAAAGGAAAACCTTCATAGTGATAGTTAATCCAATCTTGCTTGGTCTTATCTTTCTTCTCTACTTTACCATTAGCATCTCCAGTTTCAAATCTAGCCTTTACAGAACTTTTTATTTTTTCTGGTACTAACTTAGATACTTGCTCACGGTAATCGTTAATTCTTTTCATGAACTCCTTACCACCTTCTGCTAAGTTTTCTCCGCTAAAGAATTTTTGATCTAAGTAATCAGACTTATCCATTACTTGGTAATCTGTAGGATCTTCAACGTTCTTAGTCATCTCTTTTTTAAGACCTTCTAAATAGTCATAATAATCTTGAGATATTTTTTGTACCTGCTGCGCTTTTTTGTAATCTTCAGCATACTTTGCTGCATTCTCTTCTGCCTTTGTTCCAAGACCTTCTAAGAAAGCTACATTGTTTTCTGTTGATTTTTTGTTAGAAGCTTCCATCTTTACATTCATTAAGCCGAATGCAGCTAGAACTTCTTTACTCATATTTAACGCCAGCATACAAATGAACACTAAGTACATTAAGTTTACCATTCTCTGACGTGGTGACTGTTTTCCTCCTGCCATGTTTTCTACTAATTTTAGTTAATAATTGATTTGGGGTTATTAGTATTAACTAATTAGTTTTTGCTCATTGCTGATAACATACCACCGTATACTCCGTTTAAAGAAGATAAGTTTGTTGCTAAAGATTCCATTTGATCTTTTAATGCTGAAGAGTTTTGTACTACTTCTTCATTAATTGAAGCTTGTCTGCTAGCACTTTCTAATTGCACTTTGTATAAGCTGTTTAATGATTCCATCTGCGTAGCAGCTTGTACCATTTCATCAGAATACTTTCTAGTAGATTCCATTGCATCTACAGTAGGAGCAATTCCTTTAGCAGCACCTTCAAAGTTTTTAATGCTGTTACCAAGGCTTCCCATTAATTCTGCATCAACACCAGCTTCTTTTAACATTTCGTCTAATTTCTTAGATAAAGATGCTTCTGTTTCTTTTACTTCTAAAGTTTCTTTCTTTTGTTTAGCTGATCCTTGACCACCTGCTAATTCTGGGTATACTAAAGACCAGTCTAACTCATCCTCTATTGGTTCAAATGCACTAATTGCAAAAATAAGTGCCTCTGTAATAAGACCAATTGCTAGTAAAACACCACCGTTTAATGGTCCTAACTCCCAGTGAAGGATTTTAAATAGTGCACCAATAATTACTACAGATGCTCCAAGGCCATAGGCCATATTAAATAATTTCTTTGTTGATTTTGATTGTGCCATAATTTTAAATTTTAATTTGGGTTTATTAATTATAAGTATTTAGGGTTAAATTTATTCGGTTTTTTAGTCGGTAGAATCTTCTTCTCCCATGTAATCTTGTACAGTTCTAAAGCCAATATAACTACGAGCAGAATCTCTGTATTCATAATCTCTTGTAGATACTTGTAAGAAGTAAGCAACATCTTTCCAAGAACCACCACGTATTACTCTTCTTGCGTTACCACTATCTCCTCCGTTAGGGTTCATTGTAGAAACAAAATCGTAAGTACTTGGATCGTAGCTAGAGCTTGTCCATTCAGACACGTTACCAGCCATATTATACAAGTTAAAGTCGTTAGGCTCATATGCTTTAGCCTCTACTGTATACAATGCTGCATCTGCAGCGTAATCTCCTCTTTGTGGTTTAAAGTTTGCCATATAGCAACCAGTATCACTAATTACATAAGGACCACCCCAAGGGTACATACCACCTTCTATACCACCTCTTGCAGCGTACTCCCACTCTGCTTCTGTAGGCAATCTAAATTTATTAACTGGCTGTTTACCTCTACTTTTTTGGTCGTCGTTCTTTAATTTTGTTCTCCAGTTACAAAAAGCTGTTGCTTGATCCCAAGTAACACCTACTACTGGATACTCACTATATGCATCGTGCCAAAAATAATCGTTGTGCATTGGCTCATTATAAGAGTATTCAAAATCTTTAATCCATACTGTAGTATCTGGGTAAACAGGTAACTCAGTCTGCTTAATAAAATCTTTTCTGCTTCCAGTTTTAGATCTTGCAGCTGCGTCTATGTCCATCCAACTATACTTATATTTAAGTTGTGTAACATCTATAGTACGTTGCCCGTTATATGCCTCTTCTTCTGGAATGTATAACTTATCCATTACCTCAACATAATACTCGTCTGGGTATTCAGATGTATCCCAAATAAGCTTTTCTTGCTTATTTAAGGCTCTACCTTCATATCCTGATGGGCCACCACCACCGTAGTTGTCCATCATATACTTATCATATTCAGACATTTTAGTTGTATCCGCATCTTTAAATGCATAATCACCAATACCACCATCTTCTGGGCTTAAGCCTAACTCATCTGCTAATATTGCCAATTTTGTTCTTGTAATAGAATCTTTAACCCATTCTACAAACTGACGATACTCACTATTTGTTATTTCAGTATCATCCATATAAAAAGAAGTTACTGTAACAGTTTTAGTTGGCGCATTTAAAACCTGCGCTTGGTCTTCTTCTGTTTTACCCATGATAAAAGATCCTCTTGGGATCAATTCCATACCATAAGGTTTCTCCGGATACCATTTTTTTCCTTGGGCTCCTACCAATTCTCCTTTTGTTCCTGACTTACCACAACTGCCAAGTAAAAGAACAAATCCCATGGACATTAACAATAGTTTCTTCATAATTATAGGTTAAATTTCGATTTAAGATATTTAGTTCTTAAACATATATATTCAATCATTAAAACAGCGTTTTAAACGAAATATTGTATTAAGACACGTTATTTTGTTATTTTTTTAATTGAGGCCTTTTTTAAATGCCTTAAACCACCTTTCTGGAATGTTTTGGTTGGTTGCCTCAACATAATCCGCCTTGGTGCAGGGTAATAACGCAGGCATTTCATTTTTATTATATGAATTTAAAATAGATGGTACTTCTACCCACCACCTTTCTGTTAAATTACTTTTATAAAAAACCAGTTCTTCTAAGTCTGAAGGAACTATATACTTTGTAAATGCTTCTTTATTTAAATAAGGTAATTCTTGTACTCTAAAGTTATAACCCTCTATAAAGTACCATATAATCTGGGCTAAGAGCTGAAAAGATTGATTTGAATTCTCGCTCTCAAAAACACCAAAGACAGATAATTTTTCACTTATACCTGCATACCTTGCTATGGCGCAAATTTCTCTTCCTGTAAATCCGTTTGGAGAAAAATTATTTAACATACCCATTTCACTTGCCCGCACAGAGCGTGCATCTAAACTAACAATGTGTGCATTTCGTAGAATTGGTTCTACTAAGGTTATGTCTGATGTTACCTCTCCTAAACGATAAGCATCAAAAAAAAGACGCTCCATTAGATCTATTTCTTCCTGAGAATTAAAATAGCTTTGGTAACCTATATTTGAAAAATTAAATAAATTATTGGGCTTATCTGTAATAATTTTACTCATATAAGAATGAGAAGAGATAAGTTCTTCATGATCTCCAAAGTCAAACCTACTATCTACATTTACTAGGTTAATCATATTTCGGAGGCCATCAAAAGCCCTGTAACAAGGATATGTTAGGTCTTGTGTTGGCCCAATTACTATAGGCACAATGTTTTCTTCAATTAAGCTAGCTATTACTTCTTTTACTACAAAATAAGTATCGCTAACATTTTCTCCGGGTTCTACATCGCCTAGATCTATAATAGTAGAATTCCAATTACCTACCATTAACTTGTAAAGCTCTAACCTAACGCCAGATAAATCTAATGCTTCTGATTTTTTTTCAAAAGCATTTCTAGATTCATTTACGCCTATTATTGCTATAGATGCCATTGCCAAGACCGGCAAACCATCTTTTTTTGTGTGTTTGTATATTTTTTTTCCTAATGCTTGCGACGGTAATAACTCACAATGAGCTATTACTTTATCTGCCACTGGAGTCAAAAAATCGAACGCCATATATTTTTACTTCTTTGTCTTTGGTTTTGCTTTTGCTTTAGCCTTAGGTTTTGCTTTAGCTTTTGTTTTTTTCTTTGGGGTTTTCTTTTCTATCATAGCTTGGGCTTCTTCTAAAGTAATTTTAGTAGCGTCTACTGTTTTAGCTAACTCAACCTTTATTTTACCCTTTAACACATTGTGTCTACCCCATCTAGCTTTTTCTATACGTATGCCTTCTTCTGGCCATTCTTGTATAAGCTTATCTATTTCTTTTTGTTTTTTAGCTTCAATAAGTTCTACAATATCCTCATAAGAAAGTGTATCATAGTCGTACTTTTTATTTACATTGATAAACATTCCGTTCCATTTTATAAACGGACCAAAACGACCTACACCTTTGGTAACCTCTAAATCTTCATATGAAGCTATTGGCGCATCTGCTTTTTGCTTTTCTACAATAAGCTCTATTGCCCTTTCTTTAGTTATATCTAAAGCACTTTCTCCTTTCTCCATAGAAATGTACTTTTTACCAAACTTAACATAAGGTCCAAACCTACCTACGTTTGCAGATACTTCTTCTCCTTCATAAGTACCTAAATCTTTTGGCAATTTAAAAAGCTCCATTGCTTCCTCAAAAGTAATAGTACCTAAAGAGTGTTCTGGTAACAAACTAGCAAATTGTGGTTTTTCTTCTTCCTCTGCTGTACCTATTTGTACCATTGGTCCAAATCTACCTAAACGCACAGATACTTGCCTACCCGTTTTTGGATCTTTACCCAGAATACGTTCCCCGCTGGCTCTGTCTGCGTTTTGCTCTACATCTTCAACCTTTGGATGAAAATCTGTATAAAAATCCTTCATTACTTTACCCCAGTCTTCATCGCCTGTTGCAATTTCATCAAAGTCTTCTTCTACCTTAGCTGTAAAATTATAGTCTAATATAGTTTCAAAGTGATTTACTAAAAAGTCGGTTACAATTATACCTATATCTGTAGGTACCATTTTACCTTTATCAGAACCAACAGTTTCTGTTAAGTTCTTTTCTTGCAGATTATCTGCTTCTAAAACCAACTGCGTATACTTACGCTCTACACCTTCTATTGTTCCTTTTTCTACATAGCCTCTGTTTTGGATTGTAGAAATTGTTGGTGCATAAGTAGATGGTCTTCCTATTCCTAACTCTTCTAACTTTTTAACTAAAGATGCTTCAGTAAATCTGTATGGAGCTCTAGAAAAACGTTCTGTTGCTGTTATAAAATTATTAAGTAATGTTTCTCCAACTTTCATCGCTGGCAACATACCTTCTTGCTCCTCTGTTTCCTCATCATCATGACCTTCTAAGTATACCTTTAAAAAACCATCAAACTTAATAACCTCTCCATTTGCAGTAAACTCTTCTTTATGCTTATCTGCTTTTATTTTTACGTTGGTACGCTCTAACTGCGCATCACTCATTTGTGATGCTAATGTTCGTTTCCAAATAAGCTCATACAACCTTGCTTGGTCACGCTCTAAAGACGGTGATTGCCTTTTCATATCTGTAGGTCTAACCGCCTCATGCGCCTCTTGTGCACCTTTGGTTTTACCTACATAATTACGCACCTCACTATATTCTTTACCGTAGTTTTCTACAATTGCTTCCTTAGCTGCATCTAATGCCTCTTTAGATAGGTTTACACTATCTGTTCTCATATAGGTTATTAAACCTGCCTCGTACAAACGTTGTGCTACCTGCATTGTTCTACCCACAGAAAAATATAATTTACGTGCTGCCTCTTGTTGTAAGGTAGATGTTGTAAACGGTGCTGCCGGAGATTTTTTTGCTGGTTTTTTATCTAAATTTGCTATAGAAAAATTTGCACCAATATTTTTATTTAAAAAATCTTGAGCTGCTTTTTTACTAGGGAATGTTTTGTTAATTTTTGCTGAAAAGCTACTGCCTGATTCTGTTTTAAATTCGGCAACAACTCTAAATGAAGCTTCTGGCGTAAAAGCTTCAATAGACCTCTCTCTTTCTACAATTAACCTAACTGCTACAGACTGTACACGACCAGCAGAAAGACCTGGTTTTATTTTTTTCCAAAGAACCGGAGATAGCTCGTAACCAACCAACCTATCTAAAACTCTACGTGCCTGCTGTGCATTTACCAAGTTGTAATTTATTTCTCTTGGGTTTTCTATTGCCTTTTGTATTGCAGACTTTGTTATAGAGTTAAAAACAATTCTTCTTGTTTTACTCTTGTCTAACTTTAACTCTTCTGCCAAATGCCAAGAAATAGCCTCTCCCTCGCGATCCTCATCACTCGCAAGCCATATAACTTCTGCTTTATCTGCTAAATCTTTAAGTTTTTTTACAAGTTTTTTCTTTTCACTATCTACTACATATTTAGGCGTAAAGTCATTATCTACATCTACCCCTAATTCTTTAGATGGCAAATCTGCTATGTGTCCAAAGCTCGACTCTACCTTGTAATCTTTTCCTAAAAATTTCTCTATTGTTTTTGCTTTTGCAGGTGACTCTACAATTACTAAATTCTTCGCCATTTTATGGTTTTTGGTTATACAAAAGTATAGCAATTTTTTTATTTAATACGTTATAAGGTAGAAACCAACAAAAAAAGACCGCTAAAATTAGCAGTCTTTTGTCTTTTTAAGGTATAAATTAATCTAGATGTAAGCTACTTAACAAGCTTATGTTATTTTCTAAATATTTATATTGATACAACACATTATCACCAACCATAAGTAAGTTTTCATTGTTTTGTAATGCAAAAATTACTACGATATAATTAATTATTACAAAAATGAATATATTAAGCACTTATAATTCAGGAGAGGAAGCAAGCGCTTTTAACCTATCTTCGGTATCATCATCTTTAAAACCTACACCGTCTTTATAAGCATAATAAATAGGAATTCTAGCAAGCATTGCTGTAAACAAAATTCCTACTACACATAATATTACACCAAGTTGTGCTATTAACCCCATTACAAAGGTAACTCCAAAAAGCACCAACCAATTTTTATTACCTAAAGCAAAACTAGCTTTTACTATTTCTAAAGCAGACAGTTCTTCTTCAAAAGCTAAAAACACAGGAAACAAAGCCAATGGCACACCTAAATAAATTAAACCTACACCACAAGCAAGCATACCCACTATAGCTAAGCCAATAGTTATTAATGCTAAAACAAAAGCTTTACTTATGTATTGTTTTTTAAAGTAGTAAAAATGACCATCTGTGTTTAGTTTTGCATCTTTAGCCCTGCATATTCTATAAAAACCAGCCATTAACAACAGGTTTACAGCAAAAATACACACCACAATAACCGGCATTAAAAACATTGAAAGAAAAGTATAAGCAATAGGCGGTTCTTGACTTTCAAATGCTTCTGCATTAAAAATACCAAGTGCTATTAAAGGCGTGTACATAACTAAAACAAGCAACAATGTTAACAATGTACTAAACAGCACCGTAACAAAGCCTGGTAACCAAACCACTTTAAATAACTCTATACCTTTATTAAAAAGAGCACCAAAATCTAATGCTGGCTTTGTAATTATTTTCCCCTCTACGTCGTAAAAATTCATATCTAAAATTTGTTTAAAAAAGCAAAAATAAACTTAACTGCGATTTTACCGCTAAAAATTCATTAAATTTAACTGTCAAATTGTCACTTTTTTAGATTTAGTACTATCTTTGTGCTTTTACAAGCTAGTAGTAGATTTAGATATGGCAGAAGAGAAGGTAATAGACGAAACAATACAGGGTAATTCTTTAACATTAGAAAACCAAAAAGATAATACACGTAAACTATACATAGAAAGTTATGGGTGTGCTATGAATTTTTCTGATAGTGAAATTGTAGCATCTATTTTAGCAAAAGAAGGTTTTAACACCACACAAACTTTAGAAGATGCAGACCTTGTTTTAGTAAACACCTGCTCTATTAGAGAAAAAGCAGAACTTACCATACGCAAGCGTTTACAAAAATTTAACGCTGTTAAAAGAACTAGGCCTCACTTAAAAGTTGGGGTTTTAGGATGTATGGCAGAGCGTTTAAAGAGTCAGTTTTTAGAAGAAGAAAAAATTGTAGATATGGTTGTAGGTCCAGATGCCTACAAAGATTTACCAAATTTAATAAAAGAAGTAGATGAAGGCCGTAATGCTATAAACGTTATCCTATCTAAAGAAGAAACTTATGGCGATGTAGCTCCTGTACGTTTAAATACAAACGGAATTTCTGCTTACGTATCTATTACTCGTGGTTGCGATAATATGTGTACTTTTTGCGTTGTTCCTTTTACTCGTGGTAGAGAACGTAGTAGAGAGCCACAATCTATTTTAGAAGAAGTAAACGACCTTTGGAACAGAGGTTACAAAGAAATTACACTTTTAGGTCAGAATGTAGATAGCTACCTATGGTATGGTGGCGGATTGAAAAAAGATTTTGACCAAGCTACAGATATGCAAAAAGCAACTGCTGTTAATTTTTCTAATTTATTAGAAATGACAGCAATAGCGCAACCAGAAATGAGAATTCGTTTTTCTACTTCTAATCCACAAGATTTAACTTTAGATGTTATTAAAACAATGGCCAAATATGATAATATTTGCAACCACATACACCTACCTGTACAAAGCGGAAGTGATAGAGTTTTAAAAGCTATGAACCGCTTACACACAAGAGAAGAATATTTTACCTTAATAGACAACATTAGAAAAATTATTCCTGATTGTGCTATTTCTCAGGATATGATTGCTGGTTTCCCAACAGAAACCGAAGACGACCACAAGGACACTCTTTCTTTACTAGAATATGTAAAGTATGACTTTGGTTATATGTATTCTTACTCTGAAAGACCAGGAACTATGGCCGCTCGTAAATTAGAAGATGACGTGCCAGAAGCGGACAAAAAAAGGAGGCTTGCAGAAATTATAGCATTACAAAGGCAACACTCTGGCTACAGGTTACAGCAACGTTTAGGTAAAATTGATGAAGTTTTAATTGAAGGCGAATCTAAAAGATCTACAGAACATTGGATGGGTAGGAACTCCCAAAATGCTGTTGTTGTTTTTCCAAAAGATGGCATTAGTCAAGTAGGACAATTTATAAGCGTAAAAATTGAAGATTGCACCACAGGAACCCTTTTAGGTAGTATTGTAAAAAAATAACAAAATGGAATCTATACAAGCAATAAAACAAAGGTTTGAGATCATTGGAAACGATGTACAACTTAATAGAGCCATAGAAAAAGCAATACAAGTTGCCCCTACAGATATCTCTGTATTAGTTACCGGTGAAAGTGGTGTTGGTAAAGAAGCTATTCCCAAAATAATACACTCATTATCACACAGAAAACACGCAAAATATATTGCTGTTAATTGTGGCGCCATACCAGAAGGCACAATAGACAGTGAACTTTTTGGTCATGAAAAAGGTGCTTTTACAGGTGCTACAACAACCCGTAAAGGGTATTTTGAGGTTGCAGATGGTGGTACCATTTTTTTAGATGAAGTTGGTGAACTACCTTTAACAACACAAGTACGCCTGTTACGTGTGCTAGAAAATGGTGAATTTTTAAAAGTAGGTTCTTCACAAACGCAAAAAACCAATGTACGTATTGTTGCCGCAACAAACGTAAATATGTTTGAAGCCATTAAAAAAAATAGATTTAGAGAAGACTTGTATTACAGACTAAGTACTGTAGAAATAAATCTACCGCCTTTGCGCGAGCGTTTAGAAGACATTCACTTATTGTTTAGAAAATTTGCATCAGATTTTAGTCAGAAATACAAAATGCCTACAATACGTTTATCTGATGATGCTGTGCAAATACTACAAAAATACCGTTGGGCAGGTAACATTAGACAATTACGAAATGTTGCCGAACAAGTTTCTGTTTTAGAATCAGATCGTAATATTTCTGCTGCTACCCTACACTCTTACTTACCAAACGGTGGTAACACAAATTTACCTGCTGTTGTAAATCAAGAAAAAAAAGAGAGCGACTTTAGCAACGAAAGGGAAATTTTATACAAAGTTCTTTTTGATATGAAAGCAGATCTTAACGATCTTAAAAAACTAACACTAGAGTTAATGAAAAATAACGATAGTGAAAAAGTACAAGAAGAAAACGAGCACTTAATTCAGAAAATATACGGGGACCACGAAGAAGATGACTATGAAGAGGCAGAAAGTTCTCCTTCAGAAATTTTACACTTACCCAACCCTAGCAGAGAAAGAGAAGAGGTTATATCTCCTGTAACACCACTAGATGATAAATACCATTTTGCAGAAGAAATAGAAGAGGAAGAAACCCTATCTTTACAAGACAAAGAAATAGAACTTATTAAAAAATCTTTAGAAAGAAATCGTGGAAAAAGAAAAGCTGCTGCTGCCGAGCTAGGTATTTCTGAGCGTACTTTATATAGAAAAATAAAACAGTTTGATTTATAACTAGATGAAAAACATAAAAAACATACTTGCTTTACTAATTATTGTTTGCACAGTACAAGCATGCGGACTAAAAAGTGTTGGTTACAATTTTACAGGTGGTAGCGTTGGTGATGCTAAATCTTTCCAGGTAAACTTTTTTCAAAACTACGCATCGCAAAGTGCAGGTTCTACTGTAGAACCTGGACTAGATAGGAATTTTACAAATGCCTTACAAGATTTAATAGGAAGTCAAACAAGCGTAAGTTTAACTACATCTAACGGAGATTTAGTATACGAAGGTGAAATTGTAGAATACCGTATTTCTCCAATGACAGCTACAGCGGCACAAACAGCGGCACAAAACAGATTAACTATGACGGTTAATGTACGTTTTTACAATAAAACAAAAGAAGACTCAGACTTTGAACAGCGTTTTTCATTCTTTTATGATTACCCTGCAAACTCTTTATTGGCTTCTGTAAAAGCTGAAGCACACGCTGAAATTTTTGAGCGTATTACACAGGATATTTTTAGCAAATCTTTAGCAGACTGGTAGTTTTATGAAAATAACAGATTTTACACATTTATTACAACAACCAGAAAGCATTAACTCTGTAGCTCAAATAAACCAGCTAGAAGAGATTATCACAGACTACCCTTATTTTCAGGCTGCGCACGCTATTCATTTAAAAGGCCTTAAAAACACCAATAGTTTTAAATACAATAACGCTTTAAAAGTAACGGCTGCACACACTACCAACAGGGATGTTTTATTCGATTTTATAACGTCTCCAGAATTTCTAAATAATACTGCAACAATTAAAGAGATTAGAGAAAACGCTAATCTCAAAAAACTAAATGTAGTTTCTGAAGAAGTGGCATCTCCACCAAATATGTTAGAAGAAAGTGAAGACAAGCCTTTACCACAAAACATAGATGATGCTGAAAAGATTTTAGATGACGCCCTTTTTGAGACTAAAGAGGTAATCAAAGAAGAAGAAGAAGAAGAAGAAGAAGCTATTGCTGTTGAACAATTAGAAACTCCTAATGATATTGATGAGTTAGAAGTTAAAGCTCAGGAAGATGCTCTAAAAAACAGAACAGAAGAAACCACAGAACTTCTACTGACAGAAAAACCAGAGGAAGAAAAAACCGAAAGCGAAAAACTAAATATTGGTGAGCCTCTTAACTTTACAAAAAAAGAAAAACATTCTTTTACTCAATGGCTACAACTTACCACCCCTAAGCCAGATGATGAAGAGGATAAAATTGAAGAAGGAATAAAAGAGGAGCCAGTAATTGTTGAAGAAGTAAAGCAAAAAAAAAAATAAAAAGTTTGACCTTATAGACAAGTTTATAAAGACAAACCCTAAAATTAAACCTGCAAAAAATATAGAAACTAAAGTAGATATTTCTAGTTCGGTAAAACTTAATAAAGACGAGTTAATGACCGAAACACTTGCTAAGGTATATTTAGAACAAAAAAAATACAAAAAAGCAATTCAAGCTTATAGGATTTTAAGTTTGAAATATCCAGAAAAAAGTAGTTTCTTTGCAAACCGAATAAAATCGGTAGAAAAAATTCAAAAAGAAAACATATAACAGATGAGTACGTTTACAATATTTTTAGTTCTTATTATTATAGTATCGCTTTTACTAATGTTAGTAATTATGGTACAAAACCCAAAAGGTGGCGGATTATCTTCTTCTTTTGGCGGCGGTGGAAACCAAGTAGTTGGTGGTGTTAAAAAGACTGGAGATTTTTTAGATAAAAGTACTTGGACTTTAGCTGCTTTATTAGTTATACTAATTTTAATGTCTAACGTTGCATTGCCTGGTAAGGGTACTAACTCAGATTCTAAATTATTACAAGAAACAAATACAGAAGCTCCTGCTGCTACAGATACAGCTGCTCCTGAAGGTACAGACACTAACTTAATGGACAGCATTAAGTAAAACGTACCCTTAAAATATATTAAAAATGCCAGCTTATGACAAGCTGGCATTTTTTGTTTTACAACTTGTCAGTTTTACGCTATGGCACAATTTCTGCCTATATAACACCAGAAAAATTAATATTAAAAAATCATAAAATATGGCTAAAGTTAACATTAAACCATTGGCAGATAGAGTGCTAATTGAACCGATGGCAGCAGAAACTAAAACGGCTTCTGGATTAATAATTCCAGACACTGCTAAAGAAAAACCTCAACAAGGTAAAGTAGTTGCTGTTGGCCCGGGAACTAAAGACGAGAAAATAACTGTACAAATTGGTGATACTGTACTTTACGGTAAGTATGCCGGTACAGAATTAAAGTTAGAAGGTTCTGACTATTTAATGATGAGAGAAAGCGACATTTTAGCTATTATCTAATATAGCTATTTGCTATTTGTCTGTAATGACTCTTAGCTCTTAATTAATAATCAAACTTATGTTATTAGCCAAAAGCTAATAGCAAAACTTAAAAACACATAATAAAAGATGGCAAAAGATATTAAATTTGACATTGAAGCTAGAGACGGCCTTAAAAGAGGTGTAGATGCTTTAGCTAACGCAGTAAAAGTAACATTAGGCCCTAAAGGAAGAAATGTAATTATTAGCAAATCTTTTGGAGCACCAACCGTAACTAAAGATGGTGTATCTGTAGCTAAAGAAATAGAGCTTGCAGATCCTTTAGAAAATATGGGGGCACAAATGGTTAAAGAAGTTGCTTCTAAAACTAATGATTTAGCTGGTGATGGTACAACTACCGCTACAGTTTTAGCACAATCTATAGTAAAAGAAGGACTTAAAAATGTTGCTGCAGGTGCAAACCCAATGGATTTAAAAAGAGGTATAGACAAGGCTGTTGAAGCTATTGTAGAAGACCTTGCTAAGCAATCTAAAAAAGTTGGTGATTCTTCAGACAAAATTAAACAAGTTGCATCTATCTCTGCAAATAATGACGAAACTATTGGCGAACTAATTGCACAAGCTTTTGGCAAAGTTGGTAAAGAAGGCGTTATTACTGTAGAAGAGGCTAAAGGAACAGATACTTATGTAGATGTTGTAGAAGGTATGCAGTTTGACAGAGGTTACCTTTCTCCTTACTTTGTAACAGATTCTGAAAAGATGGTTGCAGAATTAGAAAACCCTTATATTTTATTGTTTGATAAAAAAATATCTGCAATGAAAGATCTTTTACCTGTATTAGAGCCAGTTGCTCAATCTGGTAAGCCTTTATTAATTATCTCTGAAGATGTAGACGGTGAAGCTTTAGCCACTTTAGTAGTAAACAAGTTACGTGGATCTTTAAAAATTGCTGCAGTTAAAGCTCCTGGTTTTGGAGACAGACGTAAAGCTATGTTAGAAGATATTGCAATTTTAACTGGCGGTACAGTTATCTCTGAAGAAAGAGGCTTCTCTTTAGAAAGCGCTACTTTAGATATGCTTGGTACTTGTGAAAAAGTTGCTATAGATAAAGACAACACTACAATAGTAAATGGTTCTGGTGATGCTGCTACAATAAGCACAAGAGTTAATCAGATCAAATCTCAGATAGAGACTACTACATCTGACTACGACAAAGAAAAACTACAGGAGCGTTTAGCTAAATTAGCTGGTGGTGTTGCTGTACTTTATGTTGGTGCTGCCTCTGAGGTAGAGATGAAAGAGAAAAAAGATAGAGTTGATGATGCATTACACGCTACAAGAGCTGCCGTAGAAGAAGGTATTGTTGCTGGTGGTGGTGTTGCTTTAGTTAGAGCTAAGGCTGTTTTATCTAAAATAAAAGCAGAAAATGCAGACGAAGAAACTGGTTTACAAATTGTTGCTAGAGCTATAGAAGCTCCATTACGTACAATTGTAGAAAATGCTGGCGGAGAAGGTTCTGTTGTTGTTGCTAAAGTTATTGAAGGTAAAGGAGATTTTGGTTACGACGCTAAATCAGAAACTTACACAGATATGCTTAAAGCAGGTATTATAGATCCTAAAAAAGTAACTAGAGTTGCATTAGAAAATGCTGCTTCTGTTTCTGGTATGATCTTAACTACAGAGTGTGCTTTAACAGATATTAAAGAAGATACACCAGCTGCTGCACCTCCAATGGGTGGTGGTATGCCAGGTATGATGTAATCTTTTACAAACTTAAGAATACTAAAAACGCTCCAATTTTCATTGGAGCGTTTTGCTTTTTAGAGTATTACAACTACTCTTTATGATCATCTTGAACTTCTTTATCCCTATAAAAACAACACGCATGCAAGCTGTTGTATACATCATCTGGAGCTTTTAAATTTTTAGTATCATGACCAACAGCCGCAACACTACTTTCTATAGAATCTAAGTTAGTTTTTCGTTCGTCAAAAATAACTTTAAGCTCATGAGTTTTTACATTCCAAATAGCACTTTTTACACCTTTGGTTTTTATACAAGCTTTTTCTATACGGTCTTTACACATTTGGCAAACACCATTTACCTCTAAACTTCCTTTTGCATTTTTATTTTGCCCAAAAGAAACATAAGCAAACAACATCATTACTATAACAGCTATTTTTTTCATAATTTTTATATTTTATTTTTTAAACTTATTTAATTTAAATCGCAAACCTGCATAATACATACTTCCAAAAACCGGCCCGTATACAAATGTAGTATCAAAATTAGAGCCAAAAGGATCATTAGCTCCTACAATTGGCATATTTTGCCTAACGTTAGTTATATTTTCACCTCCTACATAAACTTCAAATTTAGAAGAAAACACTTTTGTTATTTGCGCATTTAAAGTAGCTACTCTTGGTGAGTAAGCCGGTAATTGATATTCTTCTGCACTACTAGAAGTAGATGAAAAACGTTGCGTACCTAACCAATTAAAAGTAGTATCAAACTTCCACTTTTTAATAAAACCATGTCCTTTTGTTTTATATGATGCATTAGCAAAAAACCTATGCTTTGGCGTTAAAGACCTTTCTAACTTTGCAGACTTGTATTGTGTTTTTATATCATATAATTTATAAGCTACTCGCAAATCAAAATTACTAAACACCTCATAATTTAATTCTGTCTGAAAACTATTTGCATAACTATCACCTTCTAAATTATAAAAACTAACTTCTTGTGGATTTTCCCAATCTACAACTATCTGATTCTCAAAATCTGTTCTGTAAAAATCTACAGAAATATCACCTTTTTTATCAAACAAATTAAAGCCTTGCAAAAAAGACACTCCGTAATTCCAAGCAATTTCTGGATCTAAACCATATATATTACCACCATCATCATCAATCTTAATTGTTCTACCTGTAGCAAACATACGCTGGTTTTCTGCAAAAATATTAGCAGTACGCTTACCTCTTCCAAAAGAAGCTCTTAGGGCTGATTTTTCCCAAGGAGAATAACGTAAATGTACTCGTGGAGTCACAAAAAAACCAAGCCTATTATGGTTATCCACACGCACACCTGCTGTTATATTTAGCTTCTCTAAATTATCATAACCATACTCAAAATAACCACCAACAGAATTATCTATTCGCGCATAGTTATCTTCCAAAACTAACTCATCATATTTATCATACGTAAAATTAATCCCAGTTTTCACTTTATGTCTAGAGTCCCCAATTATAGAGTTGTAATTTACATTAGAATACACACTGGTATGCTCAATATCATATATGTTTAAACCAAAGTAAGAGTCTTGTTTGTGGTTACTTGCTGCAAACTGTGCTCCTAAAACCTGCCAAGGTAATTCTGGGTTAACATAACCAAACTTTGCAGAAAACTCAGCTCGCTCTGTATTAATTTCGCTCCCCCAAGCATTAGTAGTTAACTTGTCTGTATCCGGATCAAAATTTAACTCCCCTGTTTGCTTTTCATCATTTAAATATTTAAAATTAAAAAAAGTAGCAAATCCTTTTTCTACATCTATATACTGCCACCTATTCATGATATTAATTTGGTTGTAGATAGGCATATCCATAAACCCATCATTATTAACATCATGTTTTTTATCGTGACTATTACCGTGTATATACAAACCCGTACTCCACTTATCTCCTATTCTAGTATTTAGGTGTGTATTCACTTCAAAACGCTCACTACTTGCTCCGTAAATATTTACAAACAAGGCATCATCCTCAAAAGGTTTTTTAAGCTCAGCATTTATTTGTCCTGCTATACTCTCATACCCATTTATTACACTACCCATACCTTTGGTAATTTGTATACTTTCTACCCAAGTACCAGGTATAAAACTTAACCCATATGCTTGTGATGCTCCACGTACAGATGGTATGTTCTCTGTAGCTATTAATATATAAGGACTTGTTAAACCCAACATTTTAATTTGCCTGGTGCCAGAAACTGCATCTGCAAAATTTACATCTATAGACGGGTTAGTTTCAAAACTCTCAGACAAGTTACAGCAAGCAGCCTTTAGCAACTCATCACTACCAACAACCATTGTATTCTCTGCTTTTAAATACAATTTGGTTGTAGCTTCTTTTTTTGCGGTAATTGTAACCTCATCTAATGTACTAGTTGATTGCAGATTATGGGTAATTTTACCCGGTTTAGTAATAGTAAGTGTATCGGTCTTAAAACCAACATAACTTATTATTAATTTAGAATATTCTTTTTTATATGGAATAGAAAAACCACCATCTATATCTGTAATAACACCAACACTGGTATTATGCCAATATACATTTGCACCTGTTAAAGGCAGTGTTTCTCCTTTAGCTGTTTCTTCAAATATTGTACCCGTTACACGCCCTTGCGATAATACAAAGAGTGGCAACACAAGAAGAATAAAAACTATTTTTTGCATTTTTAAAATTGATTTTTAATCATTGAAACATATTTTTAAAGTTTACACAACATAAACCCTCTTCACAATTGCTATTGAAGCAATATGCGTAGTAAAACATAAACCAATAAAAAAATCAAATTCTAAAAACCTGATGCGCTACTTGCACATCTTGTACCAAAAGTGGCGGCACATACTTTACAAACCTAGCTTTTTGATGAAATACAATTTCAGTACTAGGAGCTGAATAAGAAATGGAAGTAATAACATATTTTGTTATTACTTTTTCGTTTTTGTCTGAAGCAATAGTTAACCTATCCTGACCCTTTACTGCCTCTAAAATACCCGTACAACAATTATTTTCAGTAATATTATTTACGGTTAAAAAAGCGCTTTCTCCACAGCCAAAATCTTCTGGATATACAGACACAGAAACTAACTCGCCACAACAAAAATGTTTTTCTACAGCAAAAGATACCGTAGAAAGCAGCACTAATAATGCAAGTGCTATAGTTGTTATTTTATGTACTAATTGTTTCATTACAACATCAAAAGTAGCTAAAAAAGTTTTATTTGCACAGTTTTGGTTGCCAAAGTAGTATTAAATGTTGTGTACTAAGTTAGTTTTGTTATTCATCATCGACTTTATTCAAACAAATAATAATGCAAATTCAAAAATTAAGATTTATTTTTGCATAAAAATTATAGAACATCACAATGTTACAAGAGCTTAAACCATCAGTTTTAACTATTATAGAAAACAACAAAGGCAATAAAGACCAGACTCTTTTGGCTATTTGCGAGCTACTAGAAGAAAACGTACCGTATTACAATTGGGTAGGTTTTTATTTTAAAAATGGTGATAAAAACGAACTTAAGCTAGGCCCTTATGTTGGCGAACCAACAGACCATGTAATTATACCGTTTGGAAAAGGTATTTGCGGACAAGTTGCTGTATCTAATGAAAATTTTGTTGTTCCGGATGTACAAGCACAAGACAATTATATTGCTTGCAGCATAAGTGTAAAAGCAGAAATAGTAATTCCTATTTTTGTTAATGGAGAAAACGTAGGGCAAATAGACATAGATTCTGGCACTCCAGATCCTTTTTCTAAAGAAGATGAAGACTTTTTAGAGTTTATATGTGCAGAAGTTGCTAAAATTCTTTAAAACTTTGTGTTTTTGTTGATAAACCATTGCCGTTCTTAATCGCAAAAAAATTACTTTTGTGTCCTTATTCAATCTTTTAACAATAAGCACATAAAATGAGTACCACAAAAAAAGCTACATCAGCATTAATTTCTGTTTTTCACAAAGACGGTTTAGAACCTTTAGTAAAAAAGTTTAACGAACTTGGAATAACAATTTACTCTACTGGAGGCACAGAAAAATTTATTAAAGACTTAGGAATTAATGTTATACCTGTAGAAGATGTAACTAGCTACCCATCTATTTTAGGAGGACGTGTAAAGACCTTGCACCCTAAAGTTTTTGGTGGTATTTTAAATAGACAAGAAAACGAGAATGATCAGGCTCAGTTAACTGAATTTGACATTCCTCAGTTAGATATTGTAATTGTAGATTTATATCCTTTTGAAAAAACTGTTGCTAGTGGTGCACCAGAGCAAGATATTATTGAAAAAATTGATATAGGTGGTATTTCTTTAATTAGAGCCGCTGCTAAAAACTTTAAAGATGTACTTTGTGTTTCTTCTATGGAAGATTACAGTGAAGTTTTAGATATAATTACTACTGGTAACGGCACAACTACTTTAGAAGATCGTAAGCGTTTTGCTGCCAAATCTTTTAATGTATCTTCTCATTACGATACTGCTATTTTTAACTACTTTAATAAAGAGCAAGAAGAAACTGTTTTAAAAATTAGCGAAACTAACGGGAAGGCTTTACGTTACGGAGAAAATCCGCACCAAAAAGGATTCTTTTACGGAGATTTTGAAGCAATGTTTAACAAACTACACGGTAAAGAATTAAGTTACAACAACTTATTAGATGTGGATGCTGCCGTAAACCTAATGGGTGAATTTAAAAATGATGAACCTACGTTTGCAATATTAAAGCACAACAACGCTTGTGGTTTAGCTTCTAGAGAAACATTACACCAAGCTTATGTAGATGCTTTAGCTGGTGATCCTGTTTCTGCTTTTGGTGGAGTTTTAATTAGTAACAAAGAAATAGACCTTGCTACAGCAGAAGAAATTCATAAATTATTTTGTGAGGTTGTTATTGCTCCTAGTTTTGCCGCTGATGCTTTAGAAGTATTAAAGGGTAAAAAGAATAGAATTATTTTAGTACAGAATGATGTTACTTTACCAGAAACATTGGTAAGAACTTGTTTAAACGGTGTTTTAGTACAAGATAAAGATCATAAAACAGATACTGTTGCAGATTTACAAAATGCTACAGATACAAAACCTACAGCAGAAGAAATTGAAGATTTAATATTTGCTTCTAAATTATGTAAGCACACAAAATCTAATACAATAGTACTTGCTAAAGGAAAACAATTATGCGCTAGCGGAACAGGACAAACCTCTAGAGTAGATGCTTTAAACCAAGCAATACACAAGGCAAAATCTTTTAATTTTGATTTAAACGGAGCGGTAATGGCTAGTGATGCTTTTTTCCCATTCCCAGACTGTGTAGAAATTGCAGGTACAAATGGTATTACAAGCGTTATACAGCCAGGTGGCTCTATAAAAGACCAATTAAGTGTAGATTATTGCAATGAAAACAAAATTTCTATGGTAATGACTGGCACACGTCATTTTAAACATTAATTTTGTTACATTCGTCGATTAAACTTACTTTTAGTCCAGAAACCAATATATAATACATGGGATTTTTTGATTTTTTTACAGAAGAGATAGCTATAGATCTTGGAACAGCTAATACACTAATAATACATTTAGACAAAGTTGTTGTAGATAGCCCTTCTATTGTTGCTAGAGATAGAATTAGCGGAAAAATAATTGCAGTTGGTAAAGATGCCAATATGATGCAAGGTAAAACCCATGAAAATATAAAAACAATTAGACCACTTAAAGATGGTGTAATTGCAGATTTTGATGCGTCTGAAAAGATGATAAATATGTTTATTAAAAACATACCTGCATTAAAAAAGAAATGGTTTCCGCCTGCATTGCGTATGGTTGTTTGTATTCCTTCTGGTATTACAGAAGTAGAAATGCGAGCAGTAAAAGAATCTTGTGAACGTGTAAACGGTAAAGAGGTTTATTTAATTCATGAACCTATGGCAGCAGCTATTGGTATTGGATTAGACATTATGCAGCCTAAAGGTAATATGATTGTAGATATAGGTGGTGGTACTACAGAAATTGCTGTTATTGCATTAGGTGGTATTGTTTGTGACAAGTCTGTAAAAATTGCAGGCGATGTATTTACAAATGATATTATTTATTATATGCGTACACAACACAACCTTTATGTTGGTGAAAGTACTGCTGAAAACATAAAAATAACAATAGGTTCTGCTACTGAAGATTTACAAGAACCACCTGAAGAAATGTCTGTACAAGGTAGAGATTTATTAACAGGTAAACCTAAACAGGTTTCTATTTCTTACCGAGAAATTGCTAAGGCCTTAGACAAATCTATCTTAAGAATTGAAGATGCGGTAATGGAAACTTTATCTCAGACTCCACCAGAATTAGCTGCAGATATCTATAACACAGGTATTTACCTTGCAGGTGGTGGATCTATGTTAAGAGGATTAGACCGCAGGTTATCCCAAAAGACAGATTTACCCGTATATATAGCAGAAGATCCTTTACGCGCAGTTGTTAGAGGAACAGGTATTGCTCTTAAAAACTTAGAACGTTATAAGAATATCCTAATTAAATAATTAATTAGGATGTTTTTATAACATAAGTATAAGCTTAAGTTTATACCGCCAAATATGTAAAATGAATGCAGCAAATTATCAACTTTTTAATAAGAAACAAAAACGGACTACTGTATGTTTTTTTATTACTAATTGCATTGGGTTTTACGGTACAGGCAAACTCATATCATCAATCTAAGTTTTTGAATTCTACAAATTGGTTTTCTGGTAATATTTACCAAACATCTACCAATGTGTCTACTTACTTTTCTTTACAAGAAGAAAACAACACTCTTTTAGAGGAAAACAAAAGGCTACGTAATTTACTTTTTAATAAAAATATTGTTAGTCCAGACAGTCTAAAAACAGATTCTACCTCAACATACAATGTAATTAAAGCAAATGTTATTAAAAATAGCTACTCGCTATCTAAAAACTACATTACTATAAACGCAGGTAAAAATCAGAATATAAAAGAAGATATGGGTGTTATAACGTCTAATGGTATTTTAGGTATTATAGACCATACATCTAACAATTTTTCATTAGTACAAAGCATACTAAATACAAAGTCTACAATTAATGCCAAACTTAAAAACTTAGATTATTTTGGCTCTCTTATTTGGGATACTAAAAATTTTAATACGGTACAACTAACAGATATCCCTAGATTAGTTAAGCTAAATATAGGTGATACTATTGTTACAGGAGCTAGTTCTAGTATTTTCCCTAAAGATATTCCTATTGGCGTTATTAAAGATTACAGCTTAAAAAAATCTGAAAACGTATACCATATTAACATAACCTTATTTCAGGATATGGCTAATATTAAAAATGTTTACATCATAAAAAATAAAGACATTGTAGAAATTAAAGAATTAGAAAAGAGAATAAAATAATGCTAAACAATAAACTTGCACTACATATTATTCGGTTTCTCTTTCTTGTTCTAGCACAAGTACTGGTTTTTAATAACCTTAACTTTTTAGGGTTTATAAACCCTATGGTCTACATTTTGTTTTTTTATTGGTATCCTGTAAAAGAAAATTTGTCTATTTTACTTGTTGTTAGTTTTTTTCTTGGTCTTACCATAGACTTTTTATCTGACACTATGGCTATACATACGGCCGCATGTTTAACAATTGCTTATTTAAGATCTGGAATAATGCGTTTTTGTTTTGGGGTTAACTACGATTTTCAAAACTTTAAAATGACCTCTACAACTACATTACAGCAGGTTACTTTTTTAGCCTTATTAATATTATTTCATCATTTGATTTTCTTTTCTCTAGAAATTTTTAGTTTCAATAATTTGTTATTAATTTTAAAGAAAGTTTTAATTGTTGGTAGTGCATCCTTACTCCTTTGCCTACTAATAAAATCATTGTTTAGTATTCAGAAAAAATGAAAAAAATTCTTCTTTCATCTTTCATTATCTTAATAGGTCTTACCTTTTTAGGAAGACTATCTTATTTGCAAATTTTTAGTTTTTCTCCAAATCAAATTTTAGAAGATGCTGCCATTAAAGCTATTTATGACTTTCCTGAACGCGGTTATATTTACGACCGTAACGGAAAATTACTTGTAGCAAACCAAGCAGCTTATGATGTAATGGTAATACCAAGAGAAGTAAAACCATTAGACACTATAGAGTTCTGCAATTTAGTAGGGATTGATAAAAGCACTTTCATTAAAAATATAAAGACCGCAAGAATTCGTTCTCCTAGATTACCATATGTAATGGTTTCTCAACTCTCAAAAGAAGATTATGCTAGATTACAAGAAAAAATGCGCAAATACGAAGGCTTTTATATTCAAAAAAGGTCTTTAAGATATTATGATACAAAAAGTGCCGCAAATGCTCTAGGCTACATTAGTCAAGTTACGCCAGGAGACTTAAAAAAGAATCCGTACTATACTCAAGGTGAATTAAAAGGAAAAACTGGCGTAGAAAACCAATATGAAGATATACTACGCGGAAGAAAAGGCGTAAAGTACATACAAAAAGATAGATTTAACAGAGATATAGGCCCTTACAAAAACGGAGCTTTAGATACTTTACCCGAACCAGGAAAAGAGATACAACTTACTATAGACAAAGAACTTCAAGAATACGGAGAAAAATTAATGGTTGGTAAACACGGTGGTATTGTTGCTCTAGAACCAAGTTCTGGAGAAATATTATCATTAATATCTGGCCCAACATATGATCCTGCCCTTTTAGTAGGTAGAAAACGTTCTGCTAATTATACAAAATTATATTATGACAGTATTGCCAAGCCAACTTGGGACAGAAGTTTACTTGCACAAGAATCTCCTGGATCTCCTTTTAAGGTAATTAACGCTCTTATTGCTTTACAAGAAAATGTAATGACACCAGACGAAACAATACGTTGCTACAATGGGTTTTATGTTGGTAAAAACAGAACAAAAAGAGGTTGCCACTGTGGTGGAGGATTAAGAAATATGAATAGCGGCATTTACCAATCATGTAATGCCTATTTCGCTGGCACTTTTAAACAAATTTTTGACAAGTTTGACACCACTGATGAAGCTATGGATGTTTGGCAAAAACACGTTAAAAGCTTTGGTTTAGGAGAATATCTAGGAACAGATTTACCTACCGGAAGTAGAGGAAGAATACCAGGAAAAGAATATTATGATAGAATTTATGGAGACAACAGATGGTCTTGGTCTTACATAGTTTCTCTTTCTTTTGGACAAGGAGAAGTTGCCGTAACACCTATACAATTAGCTAATATGACAGCGGCAATAGGCAACAAAGGATATTACTATACCCCTCATATTCTAAAAAAAATAGAAGGAGAGCCAATTACAAATCCGGAATACACTCAAAGAAAATACACTACAATAGATAAAGAAAACTTTGATCCGGTAATTAAAGGTATGGAGGATGTGTATAAAACTCCTGGCGGTACAGCGCATTGGCTACAAGTTCCCGGTATTGATATTGCCGGGAAAACAGGTACTGTAGAAAATTTTACCAGAATAAACGGAGTAAGAACTCAGCTAACTGACCACTCTATTTTTGTTGCTTTTGCACCGGTAGAAAATCCTAAAATTGCAATAGCTATATTTATAGAACACGGTTATTTTGGAGGTAGATACGCCGGACATATTGCATCTTTAATGATAGAAAAATACCTGAAAGGAGAAATTACCCGTAAAGACTTAGAAAAGAGAATGCTAGAAAAAACATTAGAAAAAGAATATGCCAAACCTTACAGTGGCGAACCTTTTCCTATTAATGAAAGAGCTTGGTAACTTTTTAGCAATCAAAAATTAGCAGAAAACTCCTTTATGGCAGGAAACACCTTTTTAAAAAGAATAGATTGGCTTAGTATACTTATATACCTAGCTTTAACCGTTATTGGCTGGCTAAGTATTTACTCTAGTACGTTTTCAGAAAACAACCCATCTATATTTGATTTTGGAACACTTTATGGCAAACAAGCCTTTTTTATTGGCGTTAGCATACTTGCGATAATTTTTATTTTTGCAACAGAAGCAAACCTATTTGAGCGTTTTTCTGGCATTATCTACGCCATTGGTATTCTTTTGTTAATAGGCCTTTTCCCTTTTGGAAAAACTATAGCAGGAGCTACATCATGGTACAACTTAGGCTTTTTTAACCTTCAACCATCAGAGATTGCTAAAGTTGCAACTACACTTGCACTAGCTAAATATTTAAGTGATATACAAACAGACCTTAAAAGGCAAAAAGACAAACTATATGCTTTTGGTATTTTAATAATACCTGCAGTATTAATTGGATTGCAACCAGATCCTGGAAGTAGTATCATTTTTTTAGCTTTAACTTTTGTTATGTTTAGAGAGGGTTTACCTCTATACTATCTAGGAATTGGATTGGTAATGCTACTAATATTTATGGCAACACTAAAATTTGGCACTATATGGGTTGTTATAGGCGTTAGTATTTTAATTGCTTTATTTTATTTAACTAAAAAGGAAAGAGTTAAAGTATCTCCTGTACCAATTATTCTATTCTTTGTTGTTTCGGTTACAATTTCTTTATCTGTAAGATTTGTTTTTGATTCTGTCTTTAAACAACACCACAGGGATAGATTTAATCTTTGGCTTAGACTTGAAAAAGACCCTAAAAAATTAGAAGAAATAAGAAAAACAATAGGATACAATACTTACCAGTCTGAAAAAGCAATTGAGTCTGGAGGGTTTACAGGTAAAGGTTTTTTACAAGGAACCAGAACAAAAGGTGATTTTGTACCAGAACAACACTCAGATTATATTTTTACAACTATAGGTGAAGAATGGGGCTTTATAGGCACATCTACTGTTGTCTTGTTATTTTCTGTGTTATTATTACGATTGGTTTATATTGCTGAGCGGCAAAAAAATGCTTTTAGTAGAATATATGGATATGGAGTAATATCTATTCTCTTTTTTCACTACTTAATAAATATAGGTATGGTAATTGGATTAGTGCCAACTATAGGAATTCCTTTACCATTTATGAGTTACGGTGGGTCTGGGTTACTAGGCTTTACACTTCTTTTGTTTATATTTTTAAAATTAGATGCAAACCGACTAAAAGAGTGGGATTAAAACTCCCAACCGTTTTTTACAATCTCTCTTTCTAACTCTTCCTCTTGTGCTCCAGGTAAGCTTTTAAAAAAGTTAATACCCGTTTCTTTTTCTATTTTATCTACAGTAACTAAAAAAGAACTTATAGGCCTATTGCTTTCTTTATGAG
The DNA here is from genome assembly GCF_002813425.1 of Cellulophaga sp. RHA19. Lineage (NCBI taxonomy): Bacteria > Pseudomonadati > Bacteroidota > Flavobacteriia > Flavobacteriales > Flavobacteriaceae > Cellulophaga > Cellulophaga sp. RHA19. The sequence continues at coordinate 1,534,678 of NZ_PHUL01000001.1, read as the reverse complement.
GAAATAAAAATGCAATTACTTTTAAATTGTCTTTTCTCCCTTTAACTATAATTTTATAAAAAGAATTAGGAACCGCTACATCTTCATCTCCTATCTCATCCATATTGCCTTTTAAAACTCCTCCTGTGATGATGTAGAGCTCTTTATCTTTTTTTACCCACTGTCTTACTTTTTTCTCTAATCTGTTCCATATACCCGCATTAAAATCATTTTTCTGTGGAGTTATATTACTTGTGTAAAATGTCTCGTTATAGGCTTGTAAAGAAAATCTACGGTCGCCAGCAGGGCAAAGATGTCCTCTGTCATAACCAGAACGCTTATAATTACGCCAATCTGCAGATTTAGTTGCTACTTTAGGATCCTCAATAAAATATGGCCTTTTTCTATCATCATAGGTTAAATCTTGTTTTCTTAAAACATAAGCCACCCATTCTGCCTGCTCATACTTTTCTTTATAAGATAAGGTATAGTAATTGTGCTGTACCACAGCACCTGTTGTAGATGATGGCTGTAAATAATTAGTAAAGCACCTGCCTTCTTCTGTATTTTTTACACTATCATCTGAATAAGTGTCTGGCGTATAAAAATTATTAAACAGCCAAAAACCAACCGTACACAGCAACATTAAAACTAAATAAGTAGTTTTTTTATTCATTTTAGTTCGAATCTATTTTAATTAACACCAAAAATAAAGCTTCCAAAGTAAACCTTGAAAGCTTTATTTTTTTATTGTAATATGGTTGCAACTCTAATCTCTAATAGCAGCTGTATAACCATTTTCATCTTCTAAGGTTGTGTAACCAGCAAGCTTCACTATCTTAAAAACATCATTAGATCTACCCTCTAGGTATTCTACATAATATTTATCTCCATCTTTAGACCAAGTAAAAGTTGTACTAAATTTTAAATCTCCGTTACTAGTTTCTTTATAAGTGCCCATTTTGTCTGATGCAAATTTCCACTCGTCTCTAGAAGTCTGTTCTTCTTGCCCCTCAAAAGAAGCTGAAAAATCGTTTGCCCATGTACCTACAATACTTGATGAATCATCATCTTTAGAACAACTTGTAGTTAATACAATGGCAAATAAAATAAGGATTAGTTTTTTCAAAATAAATTATGGTTTAAGTTAATTATAACCTTAAACGCAGTTATTATAACAATAGTATTAAAATAAAAAATGCCTAGCTAAATAAATAACTAGGCATTTAAAATATCACCAAAAAGTTTAGCCTTTTATTGCTGCTAACTTGTTATTGTTTTTTATGTTATTCTTTTTTAAATCTTTAAGAACACTAATAGCTTCCTCTACGTATACGTCTCTGGCTAAATCTCTATGCCATCTTTCTCTCTTTTCTTTTAAGATAGTATCTTTTACAAACAAATCTTTCTCGTATTTTAAAGACTCAAAAGTTAAATCTGTTTTATAATCGTAAATAGCCTTAAAGTGTTTAGATTTTTCTACAAGTTTTTCTTTATCCTTTTTATAATCACTGTAACTTAATGAAACTACATTTTCATCTTGTTGTTCTTTCAACCATTTAGCATTCTCTTCAATTAACTTCAACTGAGAGTTTTCTGCCATACGCTTAGCACTATTTGCTATAGTTTGCTTATAATCTATATAACCATCCCATGCATTGTAATCTGCAGGACTTATTTTATCCCATGCTAATGGATTTTGCTGATCTCTTTCTCCAAGATCTATGTAACTGTATTTGTCCGGAACAACAACATCACTCTTTACACCTTCTAACTGAGTTGAACCACCGTTTATTCTGTAAAATTTTTGAGTTGTTACTTTTAATGCTCCTAAATCTCCATGTTCGTTATTTCTAACAATATCAGACAAAGACCATAAGTTTTGAACTGTTCCTTTACCAAAAGTTTGTTTGCTACCAATTACAACACCTCTTTTATAGTCTTGCATTGCAGCTGCTAAAATTTCTGATGCAGAAGCAGACAATTCATTCACTAATAAAACCAATGGACCATCCCACTGTATACGTTCATCTTTATCTTCATGCACTACTTTTTCTTCTGTACCTCCAGAAGATTTTACTTGTACAACAGGACCGTCTTTTATAAATAAACCTGCCATTTCTACAACAGTACGTAAAGATCCTCCTCCATTATCTCTTAAATCCAAAACCAAACCTTCCATTCCGGCTTGTTTTAATCTTTCTATTTCTTTAGCTACATCAGATGCTGCATTACGGTTGCTATAATCTTTAAAATCTACATAAAACTTAGGTAAATTTATTACACCATACGTATGGTTTTCTTTTTTTACAGTAGCAGATTTAGCATAAGACTCCTCCATCTCTACCAAATCTCTCATAATTTTAACTACTTGAGTAGAACCGTCTACTTTTTTAATTGTTAAATAAACGCTAGTTCCTTTAGGGCCTTTTATCAATTTAATAGCATCATTAAGTTGCATCCCTGTTATATCAATTGGCTCTTCGTTTGGTTTTTGACCAACTTTTACAATTTCATCTCCAACTTCTATAGTTTGGTCTCTCCAAATAGGACCTCCAGAAATTACTTCTACTATTTTAACCTGATCTTTTTTCTTCTGTAATCTAGCACCAATACCCTCAAACTTACCAGACATACTAACATCAAACTTATCTTTGTCTTCTGGTGCAAAGTAATACGTATGCGGATCAAAACCTTCTACAATTGTATTAATGTATTGCCCAAACCAATCTTCACGATCGTACTCATTATTTACAAAGTCAAAAAAGTCATCTAAAGTTGTTTTTGTTAAATCTCTTGCAGCTTTCTCTGCTTCGGACTTAGACAAAGGTTTATCTTTATCTGTAAGTTTATCATCAAAAGTACTAATGGTTGCATACTTAAGTTGCTTTCTCCACCTTTCTCTTAATTCTTTTTTTGACGAAACAAAAGTCTGCTCCTCATAATTAATATCAATTTTCTCAGCTGTATCAAAATTAAAAGGCTTACTTAAAATATCTTTATATATATCAGATGCTTCAGCCATACGCTTCTTTAACCTTTTATGAACTAAATCAAAAAAGCTGATGTCAGTATTTTTTATCTGATCATCAATCTGAAATTTATACTTTTCAAACTCTTTTATATCGCTTTCTAAAAAATATCTTTTTGTAGGATCTAAAACATCAATAAATTCTTCAAAAACTGACACTGAAAAATCGTCATTAATGTCTTTAGGTTCATAATGACCTTTTTCTAACATGTATGCAATTATCTCTATCAGTAATTTATCTTTATCACCGTCGTTAACTGTGTCTAAAGATTTATTTGTGAAACTACAAGACGCTACTGCAAATAGCATCCCAAGTGACATAACAATTAAATTCTTTTTCATCTATGTATTATTTTAACTTTAGTAGAATTTGGTTTCTTAAAATTACATCAAAAACAACGTAAATTTTAATTATTTTACCAAGATACTGAAAAAACTATGCCACATTCTAAGTTTGCAACAGTTTTTTAACCTATTTATGATAATTATAAGATAGATTTTTAAAAAGCATTCTTGTAAACATTTTAAAAACGTATTTTTACGGTATAAATTATACTTTAAATGGAAAAACCATTAATATTAGTTACCAATGATGACGGAATTACTGCTCCTGGCCTAAGATCATTGGTTAAATTTATGAAAGAAATTGGAGACGTTGTTGTTGTTGCTCCTGACAGTCCTCAGTCTGGAATGGGCCATGCAATTACCATTAATAACACGCTCCACGCAAACCTAGTAACTATTGATGATGTTGATGGTGCTGAACAAGAATACAGCTGTAGCGGAACGCCTGCAGACTGTGTAAAAATGGGACTTCAAGAACTTTTAGACCGCAAACCAGATATTTGTATAAGCGGCATAAATCACGGTTCTAACTCATCAATAAACGTTATATATTCTGGCACAATGAGTGCCGCTATTGAAGCCGGAATTGAAGGCATACCCGCCATTGGTTTTTCGCTTTGCGATTTTTCATGGGATGCCAATTTTGAAGAAGCAAAACCTTTTGTACAAAAAATTGTAAAACAAGCACTTGCAAACGGAATTCCTAAAGGTGTTGTGCTAAATGTTAATATTCCTGTTAAGGAAAATGAACTTATAAAAGGAATAAAAGTTTGTAGACAAGCACGTGCCAATTGGAAAGAAAAATTTGACAAAAGAACCAACCCAATGGGTAAAGACTACTACTGGCTTACAGGTGAGTTTGAATTGCTTGATAAAGGCGAAGATACAGACGAATTTGCTTTAGCCAACAACTATATTTCTGTGGTTCCAACTCAGTTTGATTTAACTGCACACCACACCATACAACAACTAAACAACTGGAATTTAAATGAACACTAAAAAAGAGGTTATAATTGGGTTTCTTGTAGGTATAATTGCCAATTCTATTGGTACGTTAGCTTACATTTTACTATTTTCTGATTTAAGTATTGTAGAAACTTTTAAAGCTGCTATTGAGAGCGACCATATTGGCAGTCTTTTAGCGCTTGGAGCTATATTAAATTTAATTGCTTTTTTTCTGTTTTTAAAAATAAGAAGAGACTACAGAGCAAGAGGTGTTTTAATAGCCACATTGCTAACTGCCCTTGTTATTTTATATTACAAGGTTTTTTAAAAATAGTATATATTAAATGAAATATTACATTATTGCAGGAGAAGCATCTGGAGATTTACACGGATCTAACCTTATAAAAGCTATAAAAAATGCAGATACTAGTGCCAATATAAGGTGCTGGGGTGGTGACCTTATGCAACAAGCTGGCGGTGAACTAGTAAAACACTATAAAAGTATGGCTTTTATGGGTTTTATAGAGGTTATAAGTAATATTAATAAAATATCTAAAAATTTAAAATTTTGCAAGACTGATATTGATGCTTTTAAACCAGATGCTATTATTTTTATAGATTACTCTGGCTTTAATTTACGTATTGCAAAATGGGCTAAGGAACAAAACTACCGTACTAATTACTATATTTCTCCACAAATTTGGGCTTCTAGAGAAGGTAGAATTTCTAAAATAAAACGAGATATAGATGCTATGCATGTTATTCTTCCGTTTGAAAAAGATTTTTACGAAAAAAAACACAATTACCCAGTACACTTTGTTGGCCACCCTTTATTAGACGCTATAAGCAAACAAAAACTACCCAATGAAACTGAGTTTAGAGCTAACAATAATTTAGACCCTAAAAAGCAAATTATTGCTCTTTTACCTGGTAGCAGAAAGCAAGAAGTGCAAAAAATGCTAGACGTAATGCTTTCTGTAACCAAATCCTTTACAAATTACCAGTTTGTTATTGCTGGTGCTCCTAGCTTGGATTTAGAATTTTATAAACCTTTTCTAAAAAATCCACAAGTTGGTTTTGTCGCTAACCAAACTTACAATTTACTAACTTTATCTACAGCGGCACTAGTTACAAGCGGTACTGCAACCCTAGAAACTGCATTATTTAAAGTACCACAAGTTGTATGTTACAAGGCCCACTGGCTATCATACTATATTGCCAAAAAAATTATTACTTTAAAATATATTTCATTAGTAAATTTAATAATGGATAAAGAGGTAATAAAGGAGTTAATTCAGGACGATTTAAATACAAAAAGTTTAACTATTGAGCTAAACAAAATTTTATCTAAAGACACCAGAACAAAGGTATTTGAAGAATATTATCAGCTCGAAAAAAAATTAGGAGGCGCAGGTGCAAGTAAAAAAGCGGCAGAATTAATTGTTACCAATACAAAACCTAAAGAATAAAAACCAATTAAATTTACTAAATTTGGTAAGCAAGTGTCCTAAATTTTTCTTGGAATGATCCGTAAAATAACTTTTTTCCTGCTAATTATTTCTTTGGCCAGTTGTGGCTCTAAAAAGAAAACTACCTACAATAAAGAGCGCAAAGTAAGTGTTGCGCCTTCTAAAACAATTATAGAAAAAGGAAACTCTCCTAGGTCTAAAAGAAAAGCTGAAGAAATTGCTGTTGAGCGCAAAGCAGACAAAATTATAAATTCTGCCTTAGCCTTTTCTGGCACACCTTATAAATTTGGAGGAACCACAAAAAGAGGAATGGACTGCTCTGGTCTACTCTACGTTGCTTTTTCTGAAAACGACATATCTTTACCTAGAGTGTCTTATGTTATGGCAGAAGAAGGAAAAGAAGTTAGGGTTAAAGATGTAGAAAAAGGAGATTTACTTTTTTTTAGGACATCAAAAAAAAGAAAAAGAATTAACCACGTTGGATTGGTTGTTGCTACAGATAACGACGAAATTAAATTTATACACGCAAGCACTTCTAGAGGTGTAATTGTATCATCTTTAAGAGAAGGATATTGGAATTATGCCTTTGTAAAAGCTACAAGAATACTTTAATTTATGAAACCGTTTCAGTTTATTTCGGTAAAATTAACACTATGCTTAATTACCGGAATTCTGATACAAACCATACTAAAATTACCAATACTTACTTCCTTTTGCTTGTTAATATTCTTTTTAACAGGTCTCGGTTTTCTTTTTAAAACATCTAAAAAAAGAGCTTTATCTTTTGGTATTTTTACAATACTTTCAGTTATTTTTCTTGGCGTATTTACAGCTAGCTTAGCCACTCCAAAAAATAATAAATTACACTATAGTAATAAAGATTTTGCCAATACACATTTGTGGCATATAAAAATAAGTGAGGTCCTAAAATCTAATACATATAACCATAAATACATTGCTACTTTAATTAATCTAGATGACACAAAAACTAAAGGTGTTTTTTTAATTAATTTACCCAAAGACTCTACAAATACTACTTTTTTAGTTGATGACGAACTTGCTGTTTATTCTGAACTAAAAAATATAAATAAACCTCTAAACCCACACCAATTTAATTACGCAGCGTATTTAGAGGATTTAGGTGTCTACCATAAAATAGATATTAAAAAAAACTACAAACAGTTACTATCTACAAACAAAACAATTAAAGGTATAGCGGCATCTGTTAGAACTAAAATAACAAACAAACTAAACAATGCTGGTTTTGGTAATGAAGAACTTAGCATTATAAAAGCACTTTTATTAGGAGAACGAAACACTATACAAGCAGAGACTTTAGATGCTTATAAAAATGCTGGCGCGATACATATTTTAGCACTATCTGGTTTACATATAGGTATTCTTTTATTAATATTACAATTTATATTTTCTCCTTTAGAGTACCTCCCAAAAGGTAAAACAATTAAACTAGTTGTAATAGTTATTTTCTTGTGGAGTTTTGCTTTACTTGCTGGTTTATCTAGCTCTTTAGTTAGAGCCGTAACTATGTTTACATTTGTAGCTTATGCTATGTATTTAAATAGACCAACAAGCTCGTTTAATATAGTAGCATTGTCACTTTTCTTTATCCTATTACTACAACCAAATCTTTTATTTTCTGTTGGTTTACAAATGAGTTATGCTGCGGTATTTTCTATAATTCTTTTTAATCCTATTTTTCAAAAACTGTTGCAACCCAAATATTATATTACAAACAAAATATGGCAATTGTTAACGGTTAGTTTTGCTGCACAGCTGGGTGTATTACCTATTAGTTTATACTACTTTCATCAGTTTCCTGGACTATTTTTTATTACCAACTTAGCCATAATTCCGTTTTTAGGAATTATACTAAGCACAGGTATTCTAGTGCTTGTTTTAGCATTGTGTAATACATTACCACCATTTCTAGTTTCAATTTATAACAGTATTATTTTTGCAATGAATAGTATTGTGAAATGGGTAGCATTACAAGAAAACTTTTTAATAAAAGCCATCTCTTTTAATAAAATTCAGATTGCAATAAGTTACCTGTTTTTAGTACTATTGCTTATGTTTTTTGAGAAAAGAAATTTTAAAAGAACCGCTTTTTTACTTGGCAGTATACTTCTTTTTCAGGCCTGTATTATATTTTATAATTACAACTCCACTACCAAAGATCAACTATATGTATTACACCAAAACAGAAATACAATTTTGGTTCATCAATCTGGACAAGAACTAAATGTACATTCTAATATCAATTTAAAAAACAATCAAACTTTAGCAAATATTAGCACTGCAGAGCGTATAGATTCTGTAGCAAAATTTATACTTAAAAATAATTATAGGTACAAAAACAACCTACTAATTATTGTAGATAGTTTAGCCGTTTACCCAAAAAAAGAAAATAGTATTGTGTTACTTACACAGTCTGCAAAACTAAATTTAAATAGGTTAATTACAGAAATTAAACCTAGGCAAATAATTGCAGACGGTAGTAATTACAAAAGTACAATAGCACTTTGGAGAGCTACTTGCTCAAAAAGAAACATTCCTTTTTATTATACTGGCGAAAAAGGATATTACACATTTTATTAGTTACAGATATTTACCTTTACACCTATATTAAAAAAAATAGAGAAATATATACCAAACCATTAATGCTCTTTAATATTGAACAATCTTAAAATAAAAATAAAAAAATGACTCCATTTATTGCTGAAATTATAGGTACTGCTATTCTTATTTTACTTGGTGGCGGTGTTGTTGCCAACGTTGTTTTAAAAAACACAAATGGTCATAATAGTGGCTGGATTGTTATAACAACTGGTTGGGCACTTGCTGTTTATGTTGGCGTTGTTATAGCTGGGCCATATAGTGGTGCACACTTAAACCCTGCGGTAAGTATTGGCTTGGCAATTGCAAGTAAATTTGCTTGGTCTAAAGTACCTATGTATATTCTTGCGCAATTTATTGGTGCTATGCTTGGCGCCACTACTGTATGGTTAACATACAAAAATCATTTTGATGCCACAGAAGATGCTGATGCAAAGAAAGCCGTTTTTTGTACTGCACCCGCCATAAAAAATACATTTACCAATGTTTTTAGTGAGGTTATAGGCACTTTTGTATTATTACTAACTATCTTTTATTTTTCTGACGCTATATTAACTGAATCTAATACAACTATTGGTTTAGGCTCTGTAGGAGCAATTCCGGTTGCATTTTTAGTTTGGGCTATAGGCTTATCATTAGGTGGCACTACAGGCTATGCTATTAACCCTGCAAGAGATTTAGGACCTAGAATTGTACACGCATTATTACCTATAAAAAATAAAGCTAAAAGCGATTGGAGCTATGCTTGGATTCCTGTTGTAGGACCAATATTAGGAGCTTCTTTAGCTGCTTTTTTAATGCTTGCTTTAAGTTAATTTAATAAGATTATTAAAACTAAAAATCCCTTTTTACAGATTGTAAAAAGGGATTTTTTTATTGTATTTATAAAAATTAATGAACTTTACCCATTAGTTTTTTAATTAAAGGAGAAAGCACTAAAACAATAACAGCTGCACCTAGTGCATATTTAGATATTAACAAGAAACCGTCTGTGTATATACCTAAGGTATCTAACCCTCCTACGTTTTTATCATCACTTTCAACAGCCAATTGCTTACTAATAAAACCAACAATTTGAAATGCAAATGCTGAAGCTAAAAACCAAATTCCCATCATAAAAGCTACAATACGCTTTGGAGAAAGGTCTGTAATTTTAGATAAACCTACTGGAGACATAAACAACTCCCCAACAGAAATTAGAAAGTACATAATTAACAAATAAGAAAAAGGAACCATCCCGTCTGCATCTGCACTACCACTGCTTAAAGAAAGTATAAAGAAACTTATACCGGCAAAAGCAAGTCCTAAACCAAATTTGTATGGTGTTCTAGGATCCATTTTCTTTTTCCTCAAATAAGCAAAAAGCATTGATATTGGAATTGATAATATAATTATGAACATTGAATTTAATGCATTAGTTTGTGAAGCGTCGATAAAGGTAAGATTCACATTTCTTTCTGCAAACAACGTTATTACACTACCAGAAAGCTCATGAAAACCCCAGAAAAGTGTCATAAAAAACGTAATCAAAATAGCTACAATTAGCTTTTTACGTTCATCTACTGTAGCTTTTATTAAAACATTTATTAAAAAAACCGCAATACCTATAGCAATTAAATAAAATATAATATTAACAATGTTATCATCTTCTAAAAAAGTACCCTTTTCTCCTAAAGACTTATAAGAAGACAGTAAATAAGCAATAACAGGAGCAGATAAAATAGCCAAAATAGGAATCATTATACCTTGTTTAACACCTAAAATTGTCTTTTCCAAAACTCCTTTAACAGGCGGTAAACCTCTATCTCCAAAAACATTCTTTTTAATTCCACTATAAAAGAATATAAGCCCCAATAGCATACCAATACCTGCCAGTCCAAATCCATAATGCCAACCAAAAGTTTTACCTAAATAACCGCAAATTAAAGGTGCAACAAAACCTCCGATATTAATCCCCATATAAAAAATTACAAAACCAGAATCTTTTCTACTATCGCCGTCCTTGTATAACGAGCCAACAAATGTTGATATATTTGGTTTAAAAAAACCATTACCAACAACAATTAATGCAAGTGCTAAAAAGAAAGTAATATCATGTTCTATGGCTAAAACAAAATGTCCTACAGACATTAAAATACCTCCTAAAAAAATAGACTTTCGCATTCCCAATATCTTATCAGAGATTCTACCTCCAATTACCGTAGAAGCATAAACCAAAGAGCCGTAAGATGCGTATACTGCTGCTGCTGCAAAATCTCTAGATGCTAAAGCTGCAAAAACAACATCTACCATATATAGTGTTAGCAAAGCACGCATTCCATAGAAGCTAAAACGCTCCCATAACTCCGCAAAAAATAAATAAAACAATCCTTTTGGATGTCCAAAAAGCTCTTGTTCTTCAACTGATTTAACAGTGTTTTCCATAATTATAAAAAATTAATTTATTAGTGGGGTTGCAATAAACTAAAACCATTAGCAAAATTACATCCCATTGATACAGTATATAAATCTACACTATTACGATTTTATCAAAAATGAGATAAAAATTTCAAGTTTACTAATAATTTTAATAAATAGTAAACTTTTTATCTTAAATATTGTAATTAGACAGGCAAAACTCACAGATATATGAGTCTAAAAAAGTTGCCACATTATGTTTATCTTTGACACTTGTAAAAAACCAACTATGACTGCCCCTATACAAGGATTCTCTAAACTAAGCAAAGAAGAAAAAATAAACTGGATTGCAAATAATTACACCCTTAATACTGAACACACAAAAGAAGTATTAAAAGTGTATTGGAATTCTGATACCAAACTACAAAAACTGCATGATGAGTTTATAGAAAATACCATATCTAACTATTATTTGCCTTTAGGTATTGCTCCTAACTTTTTAATTAACAACAAGCTTTATGCTGTACCAATGGCTATAGAAGAAAGTTCTGTAGTTGCCGCAGCTAGTAAATCTGCTAAGTTTTGGTTATCTAGAGGCGGATTTAAAACTACTATTCTAGGGACAGAAAAAGTAGGTCAGGTTCATTTTATTTTTAAGGGTGATGAAAAAAAGTTAGAAGCTTTTTTTAATACTATTAAATCTAAAATTTACACAGATGCCGATGAGCTTACCACTAGTATGAAAAAACGTGGTGGCGGAATTACAAATATAGAACTCCGTAATAAAACTGAAGATTTAGAGAACTATTACCAGCTACATTGCACTTTTGAAACATTAGATGCAATGGGCGCCAACTTTATAAACTCTTGTCTAGAACAGTTTGCTAAAACTTTAAAAACAGAAGCATTAGTTTATGCTGATTTTTCTGATGATGAAAAAAATATTGAAGTTGTAATGAGCATTTTATCTAACTACGTTCCAAATTGCGTTGTTAGAGCAGAGGTTAGCTGTACAATTGAAGAGCTAAGCGAAGGCAACATTGAAGAAGCACAACATTTAGCAGAAAAACTTGTACAAGCGGTTACTATAGCAAAAGTAGAAACCTACAGGGCCGTTACCCATAATAAAGGCATCATGAATGGTATTGATGCTGTTATTTTAGCTACAGGAAACGACTTTAGAGCTATTGAAGCTGGCATACACGCCTATGCTAGTAAAAACGGAAAGTACAGCAGTTTAACAGATGCTAGTATAGAAAATGGGGTTTTTAAATTTTGGATTGATGTACCATTAGCGTTAGGAACCGTAGGTGGATTAACAAATTTACATCCATTAGTAAAAGTTGCGCTAGACATTTTACAAAAACCGTCTGCAACAGAATTAATGCAAATTGTGGCAGCAACTGGTTTGGCTCAGAATTTTGCAGCGCTGCGTTCTTTAGTAACAACTGGTATACAAGAGGGCCATATGAAAATGCACTTGTTAAATATTTTAAATCAGCTTGGTGCTACAGACGAAGAAAAAAAGACACTTACCAACCATTTTAAAACAAATACGGTTACACATAGCGCGGTAGTTTCTGCTTACAACAATTTAAAAAATGACTAAGGAATTTTATAGTAACGGCAAATTATTACTTACAGGAGAATATGTTGTTTTAGATGGCGCTACAAGTTTAGCTGTACCTACAATATACGGTCAAAATTTAACGGTAACAAAAACAAGTAACGCTACCATTACTTGGAAAAGCATAGACGTTAATAACAATACTTGGTTTAGCACTAATTTTAGATGTAGCGATTTACATATACTAAATACCGAAGAAAAAGATAAAACTTGGATTGATACTGCCAAAACATTACAATCTATTTTAAAAGAAGCTCAACTGTTAAATTCTGGCTTTTTAAAAAACACTAAAGGCCTAGCAGTAGAAACTAAATTAGATTTCCCTAGAGACTGGGGACTTGGATCTTCATCTACCTTAATAAATAATATTGCAACTTGGGCTAAAGTAGATGCTTTTAAATTATTAGAAAACACAATGGGAGGCAGTGGTTATGATATTGCTTGTGCTCAAAACAATACTCCTATTTTCTATCAAAAAATAAATAGCATACCTACTGTTAAGATTATAGAGTTTAATCCTCTGTTTGTTGATCATTTATATTTTATTCACTTAAATAAAAAACAAAATAGCAGAGATGCCATTGCCGCATATAAAGAATGTACTTTTAACAAAGAAGAACTAATAAAAGACATTACAGAAATTACCAAAAAAATAGCTTCCGCAACACTTTTAACCACTTTTGAGACTCTTATTAACAAGCACGAAGAACTACTGTCTAACGCCTTAAAAACAACAACCGTTAAAGAGTTATTGTTTGCAGATTATAACGGCGCCATAAAAAGTTTAGGAGCCTGGGGTGGCGACTTTATACTTGCCACAGGAAACAAAGAAACTCCCTCCTATTTTAAACAAAAGGGTTACAATACCATCTTTAAATATACAGATTTAATAAAATAAAAAAGCCTCCAAGTTGGAGGCTTTTTTTATATGATTAATAAAACAATTTCTTTTAGTAGAACATTGCTCTGTTATCTTCAATCTCAGCAGATTTCTTTAATGCATTATAAACTGCAGAATTTACTCTCTGTGTAGCTGTTGTTTGTACCATATTAGCATATGTACTATAGTTTTCTAATTTAGGAGCTTCTTCCTTTTTAGTAACCGATACCATAAATACACCAGTTTCACCTTCTAATAAACCAGAAGTTTCTCCTTGGTTAAGACCAAAAGCATTACCTACCACAAACGGCTCTCTACCTGCACCAGGTATTGTTGGAGATTTCATAGTTAATGCAGATGCTGTAGAAGCAGATACATTATTAGCCTTAGCAATAGCATCTAAATCTTTACCTTTATTAGCTGCAATAATTTGAGCTGCTTTTTTCTCTTTTCTTAATTTTGGTAACACCATAAAAGATGCATCCTCTACAGACATTAAACCTTCTGCATATTTACCAGTTAATTGCACTACTGCATAACCATTATTTACAGAGAAACGTTTAATATCACCTACATTAGAATCATCGTTAAAAGCCCATTGTACAATTGCTCTTTGAGCAGATAAGCCAGGAAGGTTTTCATCCATAGCCTTAATTTTATTTACTGGTCTTGCAACGTATTTTTTCTCTTTAGATAATTCTAAAAATGTTTTATCCGTGTCTTTGGCATCACTTTCAAATTGAGTAGCCTGAGTAAATAAAGAGTTTATAGTTGCTTCTGAAGCCTCAATAGCTCTTGCTAAAGTTGCAATACGAACTAAGTCTTGCTTGTCATCTACCTTTACAATATGGTAACCAAATTCTGTTTCTACCATACCTATAGTACCTACATTGTTGCTAAACATAAACTCATCAAACTTAGGAGTCATTCTACCTTGTTGGCTATATCCTAAATCTCCACCTCTTGTTGCTGAAGGACCATCTGAATTATCACGAGCTAATACAGAAAATTCTACATCTCCTTTTTTAGCATCTTTTAATAACTCATCTGCTCTTTTCTTAGCTTCTTCTTTTGTTCTTTTAACTTCTGGATTTGCTCTTTCTGCACCTTCCCAAGCAACAAGTATATGACTAGCTTTTACATTACCGTCTTTTTTCTTGCTTATCATTTTAGATACTTTAAAGAAATTACCATCACGGTAAGGTCCGTAAATATCACCAACATTTAATGCCATTAAAGTATCAGCAAATTTTGGAGCAAGAACATTTTTAGTTTTGTATATAGTGTCATATTTTAAATCTGAATTACGATCTAAAAATTCTTCTACATTTTTAGTATTTCTAAATCCTAAAATTGTGTCATTGTACTCTACCTTATCATTAAGTAAACTAAGTACTTTTTCTTTTACAGCTTTTTCATCCTCTAAAGATGGTTTTTCTTCAAAATAAACAAACTGAAAATCTCTAGCTTTTTCTTGTTTAAAATCTTCTTTATGATCGTTAATATATGAAGAGATTTCATCTTTACTAACTGCAACAGAACTATCTGCTATAGAAGTGTAAGGTACTCTTACGTATTTAATATCTATTTTATCGTTAGCCAATTTATAGTCTAACTCACCCTCTTTTAAAGTAGCTCCCAAACCTGCTTTAATTAAGTTAAAGTAAGTTTGCTCTTTAGCAGCTTGCATAATAGCCTGCTCTTGCTGAATCCACAATGCATACTGTCCAGGGTTTTCTGTTTTTAAAGTAGAAATAAATTCTTTAAAAATATACTCATCAAAAACACCATTTTCATTTTGGTATTGTGGGTTTTGAGCAAATCCTGGGTTAGAAGCTATAAAGTTTATGATTTGGTCTTGCTCTATAGAGATTCCTAAATCATCAAACTCATCACTTAAAACAGCATTTCTTACTTCTTGATCCCAAACACTGTTTACAACCTGCATAGAAGTTGCACCAGCTCCAAAACGGTTAGAAGCGGCTTCTACCTCTCTTCTAAATTTATCAATAGAAATATCTTTTCCGTTAATTTCTGCTACAGTAGTACCTGTTTTTGCACCAGACATACCATCTGCACTAAAAATACCAGAGATAACAAACGCAAATAAGGCTAAACCTATAATTAGGATTAATACAGTTGTTCTCTTTCTTATGTTCTCTAAAATCGCCATTTTATAAAATGTTTAAAATCAGTGGGCAAAAATACCATTTCTTTTTGGGTTTTAAAATTTAATTTTTATCAAATTTTTAACACTAAAAACCTACTCTTTTTCAAGTATATGTAGGGTTACCAAATCTATCTTAGTATTTGACACTTCTATTATTTTAAAATTGAAGTTTTCAATTTTAATTTCTGAATCTTTTTCTGGTATTTCTCCAGTTTCGTTTACTATTAAACCACCAAGCGTTTCATACTCATCACTCTCTGGCAATTCTAATTTATAATTTTCGTTTATATAGTCTACATCTAGTCTTGCAGAGAACTTATAAACATCATCTTTTAACTGCTCTTCTACCAAATCTGTGGTATCATGTTCATCTTCTATTTCACCAAACAATTCCTCTACAATATCTTCTACCGTCATTATACCTGCCGTGCCACCATACTCATCTAACACAACAGCTACACTTTTTCTTTTTTTTGTAAGCGAATCTAAAATATCACTAACCAACATAGTTTCTGGCACAAATTCTATAGGAAGCAGAATACTCTTTATTGTTTTTGGTTTTTTAAACAACTCAAAAGAATGTACATAACCAATAATATTGTCTATAGTTTCTTTGTACACCATTATCTTAGAAAAACCAGTTTCTGTAAATAATTTGGTTAAATTTTTTGGTGTATCATGTAACTCTACCGCAACAATTTCTGTACGCGGCACCATTACTTCTCTTGCTTTTACCGCTGCAAATTCTAACGCGTTCTGAAAAATTTGTATTTCAGAATCTACTTCATCCTCTAAATTTACAGTCTCTAACTGTTCTGTAATATAATCTCCTAATTCTACTTTGCTAAAAGCAAGTTGACTATGATCACCGTCTGTTTTAAAAAATGTTTTTAAAATAAAGTCTGATACACTGATTACAAAATTAGAGATCCAAGAAAATAATCCGTAAAAGAAATAAGCAGGTATTGCTAAAACCTTTAAAAAAGAGTTTGCATAAATTTGAAAAAACACTTTTGGCAAAAACTCAGCCGTAATTAAAATGATTAAAGTAGAAATTATGGTTTGAGATAATAATCCAAAATCTGTTAGTAACAAATCTACAAAACCACTACTTGTAGGCAATAAGCCAGTAAACCAACTCATAAGCAAATCTCCCATATACATACCATATATAACAAGAGCTATATTATTACCAATTAACATAGTGGCAATAAACTTAGAAGGTTTGGCTGTTAATTTAGATAATACGGTAGACAAAAACCCTTCTTGTTTTTTCTCGATCTCTAAATGTATTCTGTTAGCAGATATAAATGCAATCTCCATTCCTGAGAAAAATGCAGAAAGCAATAATGATACAACAATAATAATGATTGATGTTACCAAGGTTATGAGTTATTATCTTGTTTTCTACTTTCAAACTTTTTACGATAATGTCTTCTAAAAAAGAACATACCAATAGAAATTACAGCAAAAAAAGCAAATAAATAAAAGTCTTGCCCTGCTCTCCAAAGTGTATACATTTTTACAGATGCTAGTATAGCCACTACCAAATATAAAACCTCTGTATACTTTAAAATTTTCATCATATTTCCTCGTCTTTTATTGTTTTTAAGCCTGTTGTTTTGTGTGCATTTACTTGTTTTAAATCTTTATCAGAATCAAACCCTTCGCCATACATTACAGATTCATCTTCCGGGTTTATAAACTCAAATTTTTCCTGAGTAAAAATCCATCTATTAACCTGATCATAAAACAACTGTGGTGTTTTAAATTGCTTACCGTCATGTGTATGTATTACAACATTACCTCGTAAACTTATTAATTTTGTAGAAGAATAACTAATACCGTAATCTGCAGTTATTGTGCTTTTCTGGTTTTTATCATCAAAAAACTCCACTTGCAACCCCTTTGGAAAAACCTCTTTTGGAAATGTAAGGTTATTAAAATCTTCCCTAACTGGAGCTGTTAACACTGCCATAACCCTAGTAGTTACTTCTTTTTCATTCTTTACAGGATCTTTAGTTTCTGTATATGTAAACACCAAATCATTGGCAACCCCTTGCGGGTAGACTAATTTAGTAGCCTCTACACCAACACGCTTGTAATTATCTTTACACGAAAAAAGCATTGCCATAAAACAAATTATGGCAATGCTCTTTAAAAATTTATATGTATTTATTGTGATCATCTTATAGGTTAGGCACCTTTACACTACCACCAACCCAACAATTAAAGCTAACTGTTTTGCCCTGCATGTTGTTAGAGAAAATATCTGTTTTTGTTGGCGCTCTCTGTACATATCTACTAGCAGCTGATTTTGCAGCAGAACCTAAAGAAGGATCTACTCTACCCGCTTTTCTAGCTAATTCTGCAGCTTTCCAATTTACAGCTAATTTCTCAAACTTAGTAGACCCACAAGAGTTTGCACTACTAGACACTAAGCTAGCCATAAGTAAATAAGCTTTACCATTTGATGGGTTTGCTTGTAATGACTTGTTAGCATATTTGTAAGATGTAGACTTGCTAATTCTGCTATATCTAGCAGCAATTTTATATAAAATATCTGCTTTTTTATAAGAATCCGTTTCTAACTCACTAGCTTTTGTAAAATCTGCTAAAGCACCCTTGTTATCTCCTGACTTTAATTTTAAAGAAGCTGAGTATAAGTAAGCACTTGCAGATGGCTCCATTGCCAATTGTTTTTCAAATAATTTTTTAAACATTGGAGAATCTAAACAATCTTTAGAGTACATTCTTCCTACCGCTCTTTTTACCCACTTAAGGTCATTTTGCTTAGCCTCAAAGTTTTTCTCGTATAATGGTATTAAGTTTTCACAGTTAGCTAAATCCCCTAATTTAGAGTCTATACTACCAGATACTTTACCGTAATTACCAGAGTTTGCACTGTAAACTCTTAAGTTATTAGCTTCTTTTTTAGTAATTGTACCAGCATCTTCTTTAGCCAACAATGTACTAATTTTAGCAGTTAAAGCTTTGTTATCTTCTTCAATCTTTTCTGTTACATCATCATATACATCAAAAACAGTTTGTAACTCCTCTTTACCAGCTTTATGCAAGTTTACAAGGCTAGAAAAATATAAGTATAATGCTTTTACACTTTTAAAGTTAGCTCTGTCTTCCGTAAAAGCCTTACCTAATTCAGCATAATCCTCTTCATCAGTAGACATTTTGTTATCATACTTTAATAACTGCTTGTCTATTATAACTTCTGCCTTAGATGTTTTTGTAGGATAGTATTTAATATAATTATCATACAACCCTAATAACATATTTATAAACTCAGTTTTTTCTGCTCCAGAGGCATTTTTTATTTTATGCTTTAAAATACGCTCTCCGTACTGAAAGTTTGCTTGATGATGATCTGGGCATGCATCATAAACCTTTTTCCAAGGCCCGTATGCAGCATCATAATTTTTAACTTTTGCATCCTGCGCATATAATTGAAAGTTATTTTTACATTCTGACTTATCAACTGTAGCAGCAGCTGTTTCCTGAGCATAGCTTACACCCATAACGCTTATAAAAGCAATCGCTATAAAGTAAAGTTTCTTTTTCATCTTAATTGGTTTTTATTATTAATGGTTATAAACTCTTTTTAATTTATTGTTCTCTTACCAAACCACTTGGCATTTAGAGATATTCCAAGGTTAACTTTAAAATAGTTTTCCTGAATTAGGTCTGCACTTGTTGTTCCTCTTTTTCCAATTTCAAATCCAATATTAATGTTAGAAAAAGGATCGTTTGGTGCGTTCATTGGTAAACCTAATCCAAAAGTTATGCCAAAGTCTTTTATGTCTTCATTATTAACAACCATACCAGAGTTAACAAACTTAGCTCCTGCCCTGTAAGTTACTCTCTTAAAGTAATTTGTAAAAGATGTGTAGTCTGGTGTATAAAAACCTCCAAATGCAATTCTAGATGCATCTTCATATTCTAAATTATCAACTGCAAAAAATGGAGCTGTATAATCTTCAAACTTCTGAGCTCCGTATTCTGCTCCAAAAAACCATTTTCTGTCTTGACCAAAACCCAAACCAACTGTAGTTGTTGTTGGTATTGTTACTCCTCTACTTGCTAAACCAACGTTGTCTAAATCTACATCTATAGTTTCTATCTCTTGTCCTGTACTAGAAGAAAAAGACCCAATAGTTTTTGTGTTATCTGATGATAAGTTATTTTGTGTTTCTACACCAAAATAAGTATTCATTCTAATTTTATCTGTAAGCATTGGAGTATAGTTTGCAGATATTTTAAAGTTAGCACCATTAACTTTAGATTCTCTAAAATCAAAAGTACCGTATTGTACATCTTCTACATCTTGCACTCTTCTGCTTTCTACAACACCAAAGTAATAATTTGCTGTAATACCAACACTTAAATCTTCAATAATTTTACCCCCTACAGAAAAGAAAACAGAATTTACACCGCCTTCGCCAGAATATACATTTGTAATTTCTCCATTATCTGCGGTGCTAAATGTATTTTCAACCTCATAACCTGCAGATGTAAATGGTTTTATACCAAAACCAAGTCCTAGTTTACCTAAAACAATTGGAAAACCAATAGCTAAATAATCTAAACTTGTTACAGAAGAGTTTTGAGAACCACCTGTACTTTTTAAACTTAATTCTTTTCTAGATAAAGATGCCGTGTAAGTTGTTCTTCCTAGTAAACCGTAAGCAGCTGGGTTATTTAGGTTCACGTGTATACTATCTGCATACATACTTATACCACCCATCATTTGATTTTCTACTGATCCTATAGATCTTAAATCACCTATTCCAAAGTAAGAATAAGGAGAAACTGTGCCGTTTTGAGCATAAATAGTACCTGCCATACAGCATACTATTGCAATAATTATTTTTCTTATCATTTAGTCTTTGTTGTATTCCAGCAAATAATTAAGTCCGTCTAGGAGAAAATTGGAATGCGCAAATATGGTATTTTTTAATCGTTTTGACAAAAAATGAGCGTCGCCGCCTGTTAAAATAACTGTTAAATCTGCAAATCTAACCTTATATTCTTTAATAACACCATCAATTTCTAAACAAATTCCGTGAATTACTCCACTTTTCATGCTAGATATTGTAGAATCACCAATTAACTGTATTTCACCTTCTTTATCTAATAATGGCAAATTAGCTGTTTGGTTATGCATTGCTTTAAACCGCATTGCTATTCCCGGAGAAATTGCACCACCAAGATATTCTCCTTTTTCATTTATAAAATCATATGTAACACAACTACCCGCATCTATAACCAATGTATTTTTTCCTGTATATTGATAAAATGCCGCTGTAGCCAATGCTATACGGTCTACACCTAACGTTTTTGGTGTACCGTACAAGTTTTTAAAAGGTATTTTGGTTGATGCGCTTAATGTGTGCACATTACAATACACCGCAAGTTTGGTTATTTGTTCTTCTCCCAATGCTCCTACAGATGATACAATAGCATCTTTAATATCTGGAAATGCTAAAAATGTCTTTTGTACCTGGTCTAAAAAACTATTTAGTTTTATTGAATCAAAATAAACTTGTTCCTTTCCTTTATAAACCGCCAGTTTTACTGAGGTATTACCTGCATCTACAATTAAATTCATTTTACAAATATTATAAAATTTAAAAAAATAAAATCTTTTTTTATTTTTTGTTTGGATATACGAAAATAGCTCTTATATTTGCACCCGCTTAACGGCATGGTGCCTTAGCTCAGTTGGTAGAGCAATGGACTGAAAATCCATGTGTCCCTGGTTCGATTCCTGGAGGCACCACTTTAAAAACCCGATCAGAAATGTTCGGGTTTTTTCTTTTTTATACCCTATGCAACAACACTTTATCTATTTTCTTTACAGTAAATCTATTGATAGATTTTATATTGGAAAAACTTACAACCTTAAAAATAGGTTAATTCTGCACCAAGAACAGCATTACAAACATAGCTTTATTAAAAGCGCTAAAGATTGGAAAATTGTATTCTGAAAAAAATATTGATTGAAAAAGTTATCTTTAATTTAAGTTTATTAACCCTGAACGTTATTTTAATTTTATTGGTTTTATAACAAAACACAAAATCTTATCTTTACCTAAAATATGCATACTTGTGATTAAAAAACTTACATTACTTTTTTACCTTTTTCTGCTGGTTCCGCTTTTAAGTACTGCACAACCAACTATAAAAAAACTACTTAAAAAGCATAATAAAGAAAGTATACCATACATTACATTAGATTCCCTTTTAACCAAAAAAGAGTATGTTTTACTAGACACCAGAGAAGAGAAAGAATACAACGTTAGCCACATTAAAGATGCTATTTGTGTTGGTTATGATTTTTTTAATATTGAAAAAGTAACATCAACAATAAAAAATAAAGACACAGAAATAGTAGTTTATTGCTCTATTGGTATAAGATCTGAAGATATTGGAGAAAAACTAGCTGCAGCTGGCTACACTAACATTAAAAATCTATACGGAGGTATTTTTGAATGGAAAAACAAAAACAATCCTGTTTACTCTAAAGACAGCCTAGAGACAAACAAAATACATACACACAGTAAGTATTGGTCTAAATTAGTGACCAATGCCGAGAAAATTTATTAATTATATTTTGAAAAAATTGAATAAAAACTTACTGTTAATTTTTACCCGTAACCCAGAATTAGGAAAATGCAAAACCCGTTTAGCTGCAAAAACGGGAGATAAAACTGCATTGGATATTTACAAATTTTTATTAGACCATACAGTTTCTGTTACGCAAAATTTAAAAAATATAGACAAGCAGGTTCATTATTCTGTTGCCATAAGAGAAAACGATATCTGGGACGCCAGCATTTATAATAAAAAATTACAAAATGGCGACGATCTTGGTATACGTATGGAAAATGCTTTTAAGCAGGGGTTTGCAGATGGTTACCAAAACATAATAATTATTGGTAGTGATATGTATGATATTACAAAAGCAGATCTAGAAAATGCTTTTAATCAGTTAAATAAAAATAACTTTGTTATTGGTCCCGCAACAGATGGCGGCTACTATTTATTAGGAATGAAAAAACTTAATTCAGCTATTTTTAAAAACAAAAAATGGGGTACTGACACTGTTTTAAAAGACACATTAAATAATTTAAAAGACGAAAAAACAATTTTATTAGAAGCTAAAAACGATGTTGATTACTATGAAGATATAAAAGACATTGATGCTTTTAAACCTTTTTTAAAAAATATATAAAATGATTAAACAAGAGATTGAAGATTCTGTAGCATATTTACAAAACAAAGGATTTAATGCCCCAGAAATTGGAATAGTTTTAGGTACTGGCTTAGGCAACTTAGCTAACGAAATAGAAAATCCTATTGAGGCTCATTATAACCATATTCCTTTTTTCCCATTAGCAACAGTAGAGTTTCATTCTGGTAAGCTTATTTACGGCACATTACAAGGTAAAACTGTTGTTGTTATGCAAGGACGTTTTCATATGTATGAAGGGTACGACTTGCAAGACGTTACCTACCCAATACGCGTTATGCATAAACTTGGGATTAAAAAGCTTTTTATATCTAATGCTGCTGGTGCAATAAATCTAGATTTTAAAAAGGGCGATATGATGTTGCTAGAAGATCACATTAATCTTTTAGGAGGCTCTCCACTTGCTTTTAAAGGAGTTTCACAGTTTGGAGAACGTTTTGTAGATATGGGTAACCCTTACGATACAGAAATGACTAATACCTTAAAAAACATTGCTAAAAAAGAAGGTATTACATTACACTCTGGTGTTTATGCTGCTGTACTTGGACCTCAACTAGAGACAAAGGCAGAATATAGAATGTTAAAAATTATTGGAGCAGATGCCGTAGGTATGAGTACCGTACCAGAAGTAATTGTAGCAAACCATTTAAAATTACCTATAATTGCCGTTTCTGTACTAACAGATGAGTGTGACCCAGATAATTTAGCAACTGCAGACATTAAAGAAATAATTAAAATAGCAGGAGAAACAGAACCAAAAATGATTAAACTTTTTAAAGAGCTAATTAAAACTCTGTAAGTTTTAAAGCTTAAAAAGGACAAACTATAAAAATACATTTTGAAAATGGTTTATAAAATATCTGCGGTAGCTGCATTTTTATCAATAATAGGGTTCTTTTATTTTGGGTCTACACCTAAAATAATAGAAGAAAATTTTAGCGAGGTACCTAGTCACCAAAAATGGAATACATTATTACAAAAAAATGTAAACTCTAATGGCGATGTTAATTACAAGACTTTTGTAAATGATAAAAAAGAACTAGAAGCCTACCTAACACTATTGCAAAAAAATGCTCCTGCTAAAAATTGGTCTAAAAACCAAAAATTAGCTTATTATATAAACCTTTACAATGCTGGGACTGTAAAATTAATTATAGACAACTACCCTACTAAAAGCATTAAAGACATTAAATCTCCTTGGGATAAAGATGTTGTTGCCATTGGCGACAAAATGTATTCTTTGGGCTATGTAGAACACAAGGTTTTGCGCAAAATGAACGAACCTCGCATACATTTTGCTATAAATTGCGCATCTTACTCTTGTCCTAAACTAGTTAATAAAGCCTTTTTAGCAGATACTATGGACGCACAATTAGAAACTGCTGCTGTAGATTTTATTGCTGATAAAAAACGAAACATCATTAACACGAATAAAGTAGAATTGTCTGAAATTTTTAAATGGTTTAAGAGCGATTTTACAGAGAATACAACTTTAATTGGCTTTATAAACAAATACTCCTCTACACAAGTAAAAGATAACGCCAAGGTTAAATATATTGATTATAATTGGAGCTTAAATGAAGCAAAATAAGCTAAGCATTATAATACCCGTTTTTAATGAAGAGGCATCTATTGCCAAACTAATTAAAGAGATTAACACACGTAGCACCTTTAAACAAATAGATGAAATAATAGTTGTAGATGGTGGTAGTACAGATAATACTACCACTGTTGCTACTACTTTAAATGTAACTGTTATTTCTTCAGAAAAAGGACGCGCCAAGCAAATGAATGCAGGTGCAAAAGTAGCCAATGGTGATATTCTCTATTTTTTACACGCAGACACAATTCCTCCTTATCAATTTGACTGTAAAATATTAAAAGCCATAACAGACCAAAATGCTGCTGGTAGCTTTAGAATGCAATTTGATAGTAAAAGTATTTTTCTGAAATTTTTTGCGTGGTTTACTCGTATTAATCACAAAGTATGTAGAGGCGGTGATCAATCATTATTTATTACCAAAGATTTATTCTTTAAACTTAATGGCTTTAACGAAGAGTACATAATTTATGAAGATGGCGAATTTATAGAACGACTATATAAAGCCACAAATTTTAGCGTAATACAAGATAAGGTAACTACATCTGCACGTAAATACCAAGAAAAAGGAATGGTAAAATTACAATACCACTTTGGTGTTATTCACCTTAAAAAAATTTTAGGCAAAACTCCGCAGGAATTACATAATTACTACAAAAAAAATATAGCTAACTAGTTGTTTCTAGAATGATCTAGCAAAACACCTTCACTAATCCACTTTGCAAGTGCTTGTCTGTTTTCTGCAACCAATATTCTTTTTTGATCTTTTTTATTCTTAATATTCCCTATCTCTATATAAGCCATAGCAGGTATGGTATTTTTAACTAAATACAAACCACTCCTATCTAAAAATGTACCTGTATAATCTCTGTTTGGCTGGTATTCTCTGTATTTAGAATCAAATGTTTTGTGAATGCTTTCTGCTAAGCGTTTACCATTACTACTTTTCTCATGATGGTAAAAGAAAACATCTATATTTTGCCCAACACTTCTACTGTCTATATGTGTAACTATTAACCTTTGGTATTTACCTTTATTTTTTAAATACAAATCATTTACAGCATCTACGCGCTGCTTTAAACGCTGTACCTGGTTTAACGGAATAGTTTTATTAGGATAGCAAACCTCATCATAATCTAAGGGTAAAATTTTATCATCTCTAATTCCATCATTTTCATCTCTTATAATAATATACACTAAGGCTCCGTGTGAAATTAACTCTCTACCCAAACGCAATGTAATATCATAAGCATACTCATCTTCAGAAATTAGTTTTTTACCATATTTAGTTACGGCTCCAGGGTCTGGCCCACCGTGACCAGAAATTAAATAATAAACAGCACCTTTAAGTTTTGTGCTTTTTTGTTGCACTGTAGCGTGCTTTCTTCCAAAAATAGGATACCCATTTACTATTGCTGGTAATTTTTCTTCTCCATCAACTTTTATAAGTCTATCTGGTATAATATAAGTTCTACCTTCGTATAAATGTTTGCCGTTTCTTAAGTTTTTTTCGTTTAAAGCAATAAAATCTGAATAATATTTAGACGGACTCATATCAAACTTACGAAGTAAGGTGTAAATACCCTCTCCTTTTTGAGCTACAACCGTTTTTTCTTTATCTTGAGAATAGAGCTGAGTAACTGCTATTACTAGCATTATACTTAAAATTGCATATTTTTTCAATATCATTAGTGGACTTTTACACAAATATTATCAAAAATACTGCCCAATTCCAAAAACTAAGCCTTTTGATGCATTTTTTGTTACACCATACCCATAATCTATCCTAAAAATTGCGTTGAAAATCTTTTTATGAATAAAACGTAAACCAACACCTGGATATACTCTTAAATTATCTGAATCTATAAAATCATCCAATTCCCCGCCTGGATTACGCCAAGTACCAGCATCTACAAATGTATTTCCTTGTAATACAAACCAATTTTTATCTACCAGAGTATATCTGTATTCAGTATTTAAAACAATAGATCCCGTACCTCTATCTATTATATTACCAACGCCTCTTATATTTATATTATTATCTACAGAAAACGGAGCAAAAGGTGTTTCATCATTAGTAGCTAAACCTACTCGTAACCTATTAGCCCAATTACCACGTTCACCTACTCTTTTGTAGTAAACAAAGTCGTTAAAAGCAACTACAAAATTATCTAGTTCTTTTGTAGAGCTATGCACATATTGAGCATTTAAAGTACTTTTAAATCCGTCTAAATATTGATAATGATATTGTATATTACTGTATTTATAAATTGCCTTATATGAAAACTTATTTACATCTAATGCTTGTGGCACGTTTACATTAGTTGCTCCACGTATGTAGTTGTATTTTTCAGTAAAAAAATTCATACCCAAATCTAAGCTATGTCTTTGATTAAATTGATACAAGCCCAAGATCTCCACAGCTTCATTATGGTACTTGTAATCTGCGGTGCTGTTATCAAAAAAAATAGGCTCTTGTGTTTTTAAATTGTTATAGCTTACAGCTAAACCCGCTTTTGCACTAAACAAATAGGGAGCTCTAAAAAGCAAACCATAAGAGTTAAATATATCTTTCTGATAAAAACCACCTATAGTAATATTACGACCCGTAAAATTAAACTCCTGTATACCTATCCTAAAAGCAAAATCATCATTAGAAGAAGTATACAAATTTGCAAATGGTATTATGGTAAAATTTTCTTCTACTGTAAAAACCAAATTATACGCTTTATCTACAGTATTGTTAACCAATTGAAAAGCAGCATTTGCTATTGAAGGTAATTTTTTAAGCTGATTAACAGCCTCTAAAATAGCAGTAGAATCTGTAACAGCACCTGGAGTTATTGGCACTATATTTTTTAAGAATGATACTTTGGTTTTTTTAGCTCCAACAAAACTAACATCAGCAATTTTTAGTTCTTGAGAAACTATAATTCCACAAAAAAGGAAACAAAATAAATAAATTAGTTTTTTCATAATTTAAGGAGAAAAGTCGGTTTCTGTTAATAAGTTAACCCAATTATCTTGGCTAACTGCCATTAAAGTAAAACCGTAGGTTTGTGTTTTATTTAAAGTTGGTGGTTCTTTAGTTGTAATGTTAAGCACTACATTGTCTAGTTTGTAATACTGAAACATTTTGTCATTAGTATACGTGCCCGACAAAAAGTTATTTTGATTATCTGTTACTACCTGAAAATAAATAACAGAATCTGTATACAAGCCATCTTCCCAAGAAAAAATTGGCATTGTAGGTTCTGTTTCATCAACAGATACTGTATTAATTTTTTCTGTAGGTTTAGTAATATGTTTTAAGCGTATTGGGTTGCATATATGTATTTTACCATCTTCTTTAAAAGACACAATAACCCATTTTTCTTCTGAAGAGTTAATTAAGAAACGCTTTATTTTTCCGTTAAAAACATTAAATATGTCAGGAGCTAACTCTGTATATGCTTCAAAATTATTTTTATCTGCAGCTATATTTTCTGTTTCAAAATACCTAAAATTGGTAGCTCCTTCCCTTGGGTAAAAAAACACATTTACTTCTCCTTGTTTGTCTCCACTAGCTGCACAAGCAATAACATTGTCTTTAACCACAGTCTCACCGTCTAATGCAAATTTTAATGAAGATAAACTAGATAATCCATCTTCTGAACAACCGTAGGTTATCAAAATTAAAAAAAGAAGAAAATATTTTAATTTACTTAAATCCATAATATTGTTTTAAAACCAATTCCGCTGGTTTATTTTGCGGTGTAAACCTATTATCATCTTCACCACCAACCTTGTCGTGGTCTATAAACCATTTCCAAACATAGCCTCCAGCAAACCAATCCTCTGTCCAAAACATCTCTAAAATAGCTTTAGTAGCATTAGATTGTGCTTCTAAATTTACTTTAGTCTGGTTACGGTCTACCAACCAAGGTTTTTCTCCTGTAAAGTCCATACTTCTGTAACCATATTCAGTAAATAAAATTGGTTTATTTAAAGTGTTAGACATTTGTTTTAATGCCTTTTTATGTGGTTGCCATCCTGCTTTTAATTGATCTACAGTTGGGTGTTGCTCTTTAGACAAAGGAAAATATGCATCTACACCAACATAATCTATACTTTTCCAAAAAGGAACTCTAGGATACTCATCCCAATTGGCCGCATAGGTTAACTTACCTTTATATACTTTTTTGACATCTGTTATTAATTTGTTCCAAAAATCTGGTCTATGCAGTACAAATTTTTCAAGCTCGGTACCAATACAAAAAATATCTACATTAACTTCTTCTGCTAATGCAGCGTATGTTAAGATAAAATCTGAGTACTTTTTTTCAAACTTCTGCCAATGCTCCTCTGTTTTCATTTCTAATGTACCCGTAAACTTGCCATCTCTAATCCAAATTTGAGGCTTTAGCATTATACTCATCTTATTTTTATGTAAAATATCTACATAATGCTTTATACCATCTCTTCGTTCTCCAAACCATTGCCTGTCCGAGTTGTAAATTAAATCGGGCTCATTAACATCTCTTATAAAACCAAATGGCATAACAGATGCTGCGTTTGCATTTATAGCTAAAATAGGAGCTATATTTTTCTGAGTAACTTTATCTCTTGAAGAGACAAAGCTTATTCCGTTTATCTTTTTTTCTACTTGGCTATTGCATGAGAATTGCAAACAAAACAATATAAGGAGGCCTAATTTTTTCACAAACTATAATTTTAAACCTCCTAAATTAAGGTATTTAATGTTAGTGTCTAAAAAATTGCCCTTAGTCCTAAGTTAAATGTTTCACCCAATCCTGTATTATCACCTCCAACAAAATTGGTATACAACAACTCTAAGTTAAGTGCATTTGTTAATTGGTATTTTGCTCCACCACCTAAAGCTGTGTAGTTCTGACTAAAATTATTTCCTAAATCTATACGTTGTGAGTGTTGCGCTAAAGCCAAAACCGTAAATTTATTTGCCGGAAAATAACTTAGAAAAACACCAGGAGTTAACCCTAAACTATTGTTAGCAAAGCTCTTTTCTTTGTCTCCAAAATTAAGTTCTGTGTTTAACTCTGTAAATAATTGCCACTTATCTCCAGGAAAAGTATAATCATAAAAAAACCTGTTTTGCCATATAAATCCGTTTTGATCTAAAAAAACATCGTTCTCTGTTTCATTATCTACCAAAGGAATATATAGAGAACTCTGTATAGAAAAATTACCCACAGATTCAAAAGGCACAAATTTTACAGATGGCGCAAAAGATGTTAAACCAGCTCTAGAAATACCGTCTTCACTCTTAAATTTTAAAGCATCTAAAGTTTCAGAGCCATTAATGGTATTAGAGCGTATTTTTAATATTACACCTACATTCCATCTATTGTTTTGTCCTACGCCTGTATAACCTTCTAATGTAGAGGTAAAAAATGTTTGTCTTGGCTGCTTACCGTCTGTAAATGTACTTTCTGTTTCTGTGTAGATATTATTAAACCATTTAATATCAAACTGTCCTTTTCCTATTAATTTAGATGGTGTATACTGCTGTATATTACTTTTTTGAGCATCGTCTTCATCTTCTTGGGAGTATCCTGCAAACGTAGTTAGTAAACCTAACAGTAAGGCTATTGTTTTTAATTGTTTCATATTCTTTTATTGTTGTTTGTTGTTTTACTTATTTATTTTTATTGCTTATTTAGTGTCCAGTCATATGCATAAAAAGACACTTTTGCTTTAGCATCAATTTTGTCTTTTCTGTAAAGATTTACAAAGTCTATTAAAGATGTACCGTCTTGTGTAAAATCTCCTTTATACCACTCAAAAATTTGAGAAAGCTTCACTTTATTTTTATTCACCATAATAAAGCTAGGATTGTTAATGGCTATTTCTGTTTGCATTTGCAATTGATCCTCTATTATACTTGGCATATAGGCTTTGTTAATAATTGGAGGACAACCTAAACCTGCACAAACCAGTACAAAATGAAAACGTGGCTCTTTAGGAAAAACTGCACGTAGCATTTTATGCTCCATATCATTTAAAGTAAGCTCTTAGCCTGCTACAGTATGTTTTATTTTATCAAAAAAACCTGTTTTATCTAAAGGAGATTTTAACGGGTAATTTTCTACTACATTTTTTATAACACTAATATTGTAAGCATTAATCCAAAAAGCCTGGTAGGTAGCAACATCACTCTTAGCTACTTTTATGGTTTTCATTTGCTCTACAAGGTTGTTTAACTCTTTAGGCGACTCTTTAATACTTTTATAAGCTACTTTACCATTCATAACATTGGTATTAAAAAAAGCATTAGCTTTAGTAAAAAAGTTGTTTGTATCTTGAGAAAAACCAGTTGCCATACTAAATAGAATAAGTAAGACCGATATTTTAATAGTATTTTTCATATTACTTTTGGTATTATTTAATAAGTGTGTCGCTGCTTTTTATTAAAACATACAACAACATCTTAATTTTATTTGAAGCAAAGAAACTTGTTAAGTATCACATTTTGATAACAAAACGAAATCAAGTTTATTCTTATTTAGAAAATATATAAATAAACTTTTCAACGTTAAGTTTAGATCTTTAAACCCGACAGACACCTTAATATTTAAAACTATGGAGCACATTGTTATTATTGGTAATGGTATTGCAGGCGTAACTGCCGCAAGACACATTAGGAAATTATCTGACAAAAAAATTACAATTATTTCTGCTGAATCTGAGTACTTTTTTTCTAGAACTGCGCTTATGTATGTGTATATGGGTCATATGAAGTTTGAACACACACAGCCTTATGAAAATTGGTTTTGGAAAAAAAACAGAATTGAACTTGTAAACGGATATGTGAACAATGTAGACCTAACCAATAAAAAGGTAGATTTAGAAAATTTATCTATTTCTTATGACAAACTAATTATTGCAACTGGCTCTAAACCTAATAAATTTGGTTGGCCAGGACAAGATTTAAAAGGTGTGCAAGGTTTATACTCTAAACAAGATTTAGAACAGTTACAAAAAAACGCTCCGGACAATAAAACTTGTAAAAGAGCTGTAATAGTTGGTGGCGGATTAATTGGTATAGAAATGGCAGAAATGCTACGCTCACGCAAAATACCTGTTACCTTTTTAGTAAGAGAAACTAGTTTTTGGAACGGTGTTTTACCAAAAGGAGAGTCTGAACTTATAAACGAACATATTTTAGATCACCACATAGATTTACGTTTAAACACCAATTTAGTAGAAATTATTGCCGATGAAAACGGGCGAGCTAAAGCTATTACCACAGATAAAGGAGAAACCATAGAGTGCACTGTTGTTGGTTTAACAGCAGGCGTATCTCCTAACATAGATTTTTTAAAGGAATCTGGTATAGAATTAGGCCGTGGTGTTAAAGTAAATAGGTTTTTAGAAACAAACATTAAAGATATTTATGCCGTTGGAGATTGTGCAGAACAACACCAAAGCATAGGAAACAGAAGACCTATTGAAGCTGTTTGGTACACTGGTAGAATGATGGGCGAAACCTTAGCCCAAACCATTTGCGGTAACAAATTAGAATACAAACCAGGGCATTGGTTTAACTCTGCTAAGTTTTTAGATATAGAATACCAAACTTATGGTTGGGTTTTTAGCGAGCGTAACAAACAAGATTATGAAGCACATTTTCATTGGAGACACCCTAAAGAAAATATTTGCATAACAATTGCTTACCATAAAGACACTAAAGAGTTTTTAGGCATTAACACCTTTGGTATTCGTATGCGTCACGAGGTTTTTAACAAATGGCTTACTCAAAAAAAGGATATAGAATTTGTGCTTCAACATTTAAAAGATGCCAATTTTGACCCCGAGTTTTATAAACAATATGAAACCGAAATTTTATCAAAATACAATGCTGAATTCAACACCAATTTATCAGCAAAAAAGAAAAGTTTAAAAAGAATATTCAACATCGCTTAATCAATAAAAAAAATGAAAACAATTAAATATTTAGGCCTTGTTATATTTTTAGTAGGATTGGGCATTTTTGCAGCTACTCCTTTTTTAGGAAATTTTAAACTAGACCAAAAAACCTTTGATGAAACAATTAGCAGTCAAGGTGTTAAAAGCGAACTGTTAATTAAAGATCTTGAATCTAAGTTAGTTGGCAAAGATTTTTCTAGCTCAACTTTTTTAGCTCCCGTGCTTGATGATGCTATAGACAAAGCAAATGCCACGCACATAAAAAATAAAGAATGGGGCAAAAAAACATATGCTAGTGGAGACAATATGGCGGCGGCAATTCGTAAAGCTTCTAGTTATGGTTTTATACCAGAAAACAAAGGTACAATGTGGTTTTTAACCTTTGGATTAGGTATTATTGGAGCTCTAATGTTTATACTACCTAATGTAGTTTTACTAGGCAAAAAAGGAATAAAAAATGATGGCATTTATTTAAAAAGTGCTACAAACCGTGGTATAGTTGCTTGGCTAGTTTTCTTCTTTTTAGTTAGTTTTTATATTATACTTTATTTTTATTCTGAATACGCAGTAAACTGGACATTTTTAGTAGACCCAATTAGTGAGTCTCTTAGCGGCAACCCTGCGGGCCATTGGTTTGTATATGGTTTTATGTATTGTGTAGTTATGACGGTAATGGCTGTACGTATGTACATTAAATACAGACATAATATGTACCAAATTTTTCGTACTACGTCTGTTTTATTTTTTCAGATAGTATTTGCATTCTTAATTCCAGAAATTATGGTGCGCTTGCAAATGCCGTATTATGATTTTAAAAATGCATTTCCTTTAGATTACGATTTCTTTTTTCAATGGAATTTAAAAGACCTTATTGCTAATGGTGGCATTGGTATTTTTATTCTTGTTTGGGGTATAGCTCTAACCTTGATTATTGTACCAATAATGGTCTATTTCTTTGGTAAAAGATGGTATTGCTCTTGGGTATGTGGCTGTGGTGGTTTAGCAGAAACATTAGGAGACCCATACAGGCAACACTCTAGCAAATCTTTATTTTCTTGGAAAGTAGAACGCTGGTTAATACACGCTGTTTTAGTTTTTGCAGTTGGGATGACGCTTATGACACTTTACAGCTTTTTTGCTGAATCTAGTACTGTTTTAGGTATAAAAACACAAACCGTACAAAACGTGTACAGCCTTTTAATAGGAGCTATTTTTGCAGGTGTTATTGGTACAGGTTTTTACCCAATTTTTGGCAACAGAGTTTGGTGTAGGTTTGGCTGTCCATTAGCTGCTTACCTAGGTTTTGTGCAACGCTTTAAATCTAGGTTTAGAATCACAACTAATGGTGGCCAGTGTATATCATGTGGTAACTGTTCTACTTACTGTGAACAAGGAATAGATGTACGTGCATATGCTCAAAAAGGAGAAAACATTGTACGCTCTAGCTGTGTTGGTTGTGGTGTATGTTCTGCTGTTTGTCCACGTGGAGTTTTAAAATTAGAAAACGGACCAGAAGAAGGACGTATTAACCCTACTGAAGTTTTATTAGGTAACGATGTTGACTTAATGGACTTGGTTAACAAAAAATAAATTATGTTATTCCGTTTAGTCTTAATTTCACTTGTCATATTTGCAAACCTTAATGGTGTAGATACTAAAGAATACCGTAAAGAATATTATGCTTCTGGTGTGCTAAAAGCAGAAGGATGGGTAAATAATGATAATAAAGAAGGTTTTTGGAAATTTTATAATGAGAATAAAACTCTTGCCAAACAAGGACATTACACCAATAATAAACAAGAAAACTATTGGTACTTTTACACCCCAAAAGGAACACTAGAAAAAGAAGGCCATTATAAAAACGGTGATAAAACTGGTTGGTGGCTATTTTATACTAGTGATGGTAAAATTAACCACAAATGCCAATTAGCCTATAATGTTAAAAATGGATACTGCTTAAAGTATAAAAATGAAAAGCTTTCCTCTGCCGAAAAATATAAAAATGGTAAAAAAATTAAAGAATGGTTTAGTTTTGCAGGTTTTAAAAAGGAAAACAATTTATCCGATTTAAGGTAATGACAAAAATAAACGTAATTATTCCGGCTTATAATGAAGCCGATTCTATAGGTAAAGTTATAAAAGACATACCATCAATTGTTTCCGAAATTATTGTTGTGAACAACAATTCTACAGATAACACCGTTAGTAATGCAGAAGAAGCAGGTGCTACCGTGCTTACTGAAAACAGAAAAGGATACGGTTATGCCTGTTTAAAAGGTATGGATTACATTGCAAAAAAGTCCAACAAGCCAGATATTATCGTATTTATTGACGGAGATTACTCAGATTATCCAGAAGAACTGATAAAAATTGTAGATCCCATACTAAAAAATAAAGTAGATTTTGTTGTTGGTGCCAGAACCAAAAAAGGTAGAGAAAATGGTAGTATGACACCACAGCAGGTTTTTGGAAATAAGCTTGCCACCGTGTTAATGAAAATTTTCTTTGGTGCTAATTTTACAGACCTTGGGCCATTTAGAGCCATTAAATACAATACACTTTTAGATTTAGAAATGCAAGACAAAACCTATGGATGGACCGTAGAAATGCAACTCAAAATTCTAAAGAAAAAGTTAAAATATTTAGAGGTTCCTGTACGTTATAAAAAAAGAATTGGTGTATCAAAGGTCTCAGGCACAGTAAAAGGTACTATATTTGCCGGTGTAAAGATCCTTGGATGGATATTTAAATACAGTTTTAAATAAATATGGAAATTGCAATTACATACATAATTATAGGTATATACAGTTTAGCTCTTCTACTGATTTTCTTCTACAGTTTAGCTCAACTTAACTTACTTGTTAATTATTTGGGTTATAAAAGAAGAAACAAAGAAGCCCCTAAATACAACCTTTTAGACGCTAAAGAAGTTCCTTATGTAACAATACAACTTCCTATTTACAATGAAGAATACGTTGTAGAAAGATTGTTAGAAAACATTGCTAAAATTGAATACCCTAGTAACAAATTAGAAATTCAAGTTTTAGATGATTCTACAGATGACTCTGTAATTGAAACAGCTAGACAAATTGAAGCTTTACAAGAAACAGGTCTAGATATACAACATATTAGAAGAACAAACAGGCAAGGCTACAAGGCCGGAGCCCTAAAAGAAGGTTTAATATCTGCAAAAGGTGATTTTATTGCCATTTTTGACGCCGACTTTTTACCTGACTCAGATTGGTTAAAGAAAACAGTTATTTACTTTAAAGACGAAGAAATAGGTGTTGTACAAACTAGATGGGGACACATTAACAGAGATTATTCTGTTTTAACAAGAATACAAGCTTTTGCTTTAGATGCACACTTTACATTAGAACAAGTTGGGCGTAACGCAAAAGGACACTTTATAAATTTTAACGGGACAGCAGGTATATGGAGAAAAACCTGTATTATAGATGCTGGTAACTGGGAAGGCGACACTTTAACTGAAGATTTAGATTTAAGTTACCGTGCACAATTAAAAAATTGGAAGTTTAAATATTTAGAAGACGTAGAAACACCTGCAGAATTACCTGTTGTTATTTCTGCTGCTCGTTCTCAGCAATTTAGATGGAACAAAGGTGGTGCAGAAAACTTTAGAAAATCTGTGGTTAGCGTTGTTTCTGCTAAAAACATCTCTTTTAAAACTAAGTTTCACGGAGTAATGCATCTTTTAAATAGTTCTATGTTTTTGTGCGTATTTTTAGTAGCACTTTTAAGCATACCTATGTTATACATTAAAAGTAGAAACGAATCTTTAGGTTGGGTTTTTGAAGTAACTAGTTTCTTTATTTTAAGTACAGTTATACTATTTGTATGCTACTGGTTTACTTTTAAAAGTATACAAGGTAGTAGCCTTAGTAAGTTTATAGACTATATAAGACTTTTCTTTACATTCTTTTCTATTGCTCTAGGTTTTTCTTTACACAATACACTTGCTGTTTTAGAAGGTCACAGAGGAAAAAGAAGCGAATTTGTACGTACTCCTAAATTTAATATCAATAATATTTCTGATAGTTGGAAAGGGAACAAATACCTTGCTAAAAAATTATCTCCAAATATGATTATAGAATTTGGACTAATGTTATATTTCTTATTTGGTATGTACTCTGCAATTCCTTTAAACGATTTTGGTCTTTTTCCATTCCATTTTATGTTGTTTTTAGGCTTTGGTTACGTTTTCTTTAACTCGCTTACAGCAAAGGCATAAACTAATTTTACCATTAAATTATAACACATTAATTTATTCTAATTTTTATTAGGGTGATATAGGTTTACTCTGCTTAAAATTCTAGATTCATATTTTTATTCTCAGAGGATTACAAACATAGAATTGCATAATTTTTAGTACTTTAGGAGACTTAATGTAAATTATAATTTTTGTAATGCAAGTAAAAATTTTATCATATTATAGGTTACACAAAATACCTATATTATTACTACTTGCTAGCTTACTATTTTACTACACTTTTGCTTACCATTTGGTACGCACAGATTTTCCTAAGTTAATTACATTAGCTGCAGCACTATTCTTTTTATGCTACAAGCTTATTCAGTTTGAAAAATGGAACTTAAAACTATTATTCACTGCTGGTGTATTATTTAGACTTGTGTTTTTGTTTGTAGAGCCAATGCTTTCTCAGGATTTTCATAGGTTTATTTGGGATGGAGAATTAGTATTACAGGGTTTAAACCCTTATTTACAAACTCCAGACACCATTGTAGATCTAGGAAAAATTAGCATAGATAATGCTACTCACCTGTATGCTAGTATGGGAGAAATTAGTGCTAAAAATTTTAGTAACTACCCTCCTTTAAATCAGTTTATATTTGCCTTAGCTGCATTTTTTAGTGGTAAAAGTATGCTTGGAGGCATACTAACAATGCGTATTATTATTATACTTGCAGATATTGGCATTCTATATTTTGGCCGCAAATTACTAGCAAAGCTAAACTTATCATCACATTTACTATTTTGGTATTTTTTAAACCCGCTAGTTATTATAGAGCTTACCGGAAATCTTCATTTTGAAGGTGTAATGCTTTTCTTTTTTATATGGAGTATGTACTTGCTTGCTCAAAAAAAGTATTTGTTAGCTGCGCCAATTTTAGCACTTTCAATAGCCACAAAGTTGGTTCCTCTTATTTTTCTACCTCTTTTTATAAGACATCTAGGTTTAAAAAAAGCAATTCCGTTTTATACTATTATTGGTGTTACAGTTCTTGCTCTTTTAATCCCTTTTTATTCATCAGAATTTATAAATAATTATACCACAACTATAGGACTTTGGTTTAGTAATTTTGAGTTTAATGCTAGCATCTATAATATTATTAAAAAAGTTGCCGAAATTAAAGGTAGTAAAGACTGGGAAACTATAAAGGCTTTTGGTAAAATCTCTCCCTACATAACTATTATTATGGTCTTGCTTTTTTCATTTATAAAAAACAATAAAACCATTACCAGCTTATTTACTAGTATGCTTTGGGTACTAACTATTTACTATTTTATATCTACTACAGTACACCCTTGGTACATTATATTTTTAATATTACTTAGTGTATTTACTAAGTTTAGATTTGCTATTATATGGTCCGCAGCTGTTTTCTTAAGCTATTGGGCATATGCAAACCCAGATTTTAAAGAGCATTTAGGAATACTCACAATTGAGTATATTGCAATATTTGGTGTTATTATTTACGAAATACTTAAGTTAAAAAGACAAAACTTATTATATTCAAAAAAAGAAACTTCTAAATTAGGCTAGCTCAATTTAATTTGTACATTTGATCTTGTAATGAACAAGAACACAAACATATTATTTATTAGCAGGGTTTCTACACCCTTAGCTACGCTTGTTCCTACACGCCGCCGCCCGTAAGGGTATTACTTCTATATAGGAATTAGGTGAGTCCAATTCCGTTTTTCAAGACATAAAATTTTACAATACTAACATAAAAGCAACATTCAATGAGAATTGTAATTGCTAATGCATCGCATATTAAATATGCGCAAATAATTTCTGATACAATAACAGATTCTGCCAAAGTACGCGGTACTGGTATTGCCAAACGTACGCCAGAATATATTTTAAAAAGGCTACAAAATGGTAATGCTGTTATTGCATTAGACGGAGAAAAATTTGCAGGTTTTTGTTACATAGAGGTTTGGGGACACAATAAATTTGTTGCCAATTCTGGACTTATTGTTCATCCAGATTTTAGAAATCTTGGACTTGCAAAACAAATTAAAGAACGAATTTTTAAGCTCTCTAGAGAAAAATTTCCTGACGCAAAAATATTTGGTATTACTACAGGCTTAGCTGTTATGAAAATGAACTACGAGCTTGGTTACAAACCTGTTACATTTTCTGAACTTACAGACGACCCTGAATTTTGGAAAGGCTGCCAAACTTGTAAAAATTTTGATGTACTAACCAGAACAGAACAAAAAATGTGTTTGTGCACTGGTATGTTGTACGATCCTGCTGCAAAACAAAAAGCTACCCAAAAAAAAGAGGTAGATGGCAAAGTATTTAAAAGATTAAAAAGCATAAAAGAACAATTGTTCTTAAAAAAGAAAAATAAAGATGAGTAAATTAGTTTTAGCATATAGCGGTGGTTTAGATACGTCTTACTGCGCAAAATATTTATCAAAAGACAAAGGTTTTGAGGTACACGCTGTTAGTGTAAATACTGGCGGTTTCTCTACACAAGAAATTTCTAACATTAAAAAGAAAGCCATAGAATTAGGCGCAAGTAGCTATACTTCTATAGATGCCGTGCAGACTTTTTATAACAAAGTTGTAAAGTATTTAATTTTTGGTAATGTTTTAAAAAACAATACATACCCATTATCTGTTAGTGCTGAACGTATTGTACAAGCTATAGAAATTGTAAATCACGCTAAAAAAATAGGTGCAAAATATATTGCGCACGGTAGTACAGGTGCTGGTAATGACCAGGTTAGGTTTGATATGATTTTTCAGATAATTGCTCCTGAAATAGAAATTATTACTCCTATTAGAGACAACCAATTATCTAGAGAAGTAGAAATTGCATATTTAAAGGAAAATGGTGTTGACTACCCTTGGGAAAAGGCAAAATACTCTATTAACAAAGGGCTTTGGGGAACTTCTGTTGGTGGTGATGAAACACTAACATCACATTCTCCATTGCCAGACACTGCATATCCTAGTCAGCTTACAGAAAATAACCCCTTAGACGTTAAGTTAACTTTTACTAAAGGAGAACTTACCGCTATTAATGATGAACAAGATAAGCCTATTAACAACATTACAAAGTTAAATGATGTTGCTTCTAAATTTGCTATTGGTAGAGATATACACGTTGGCGATACAATTATTGGTATTAAAGGTAGAGTTGGTTTTGAGGCAGCTGCATCATTACTAATTATAAAAGCACACCATTTGTTAGAAAAACACACACTTACAAAATGGCAACAATACCAAAAAGAACAACAAGGTAACTTTTATGGTATGTTATTACATGAGGGTAATTACCTAGATGAAGTAATGCGTAACATTGAAGCTTTTCTTAAAGACACTCAAAAAAATGTTTCCGGAGATGTATTTATCACGCTACATCCATACAGGTTTGAGCTTAATGGAATAGCATCTAAACACGATCTTATGAATGCTTCTTTTGGTAGTTATGGCGAAATGAATAAAGGATGGACAGCTGACGACGCAAAAGGGTTTATTAAAATTTTATCTAACTCTGGTAAAATATACAATCACGTAAATAAAAATTAAATAGGATGATTAACATAGGTATTATTGGTGGTTCTGGTTACACAGGTGGTGAGTTAATAAGGTTACTTTTAAATCACCCTAAAGTAAATATAGATTTCATTTACAGCACAACTAGAGCTGGTAAAAATATTACAACAGCACATCCAGATTTGCTAGGACAAACAGATCTTAAGTTCACTGGCGATGTAAACTTAAATATAGATCTTGTTTTTTTGTGCCTTGGTCACGGTAACTCTACCACTTTCTTAACAGAAAATTCATTTTCAAGTAACACTAAAATTATAGATTTAAGTAATGATTTTAGGCTACATAATGATGCTACTTTAAACGGGAAGGAATTTATTTACGGCCTACCAGAAACTAATAAAGACAAAATAAAAACAGCTAATTACATTGCAAATCCAGGTTGTTTTGCTACAGCAATTCAGCTTGCATTACTGCCATTGGCAAAAGCAAATATTTTGCATAATGATGTGCATATAAATGCTGTAACTGGTAGTACTGGTGCTGGTGTAAAACCAAGCGACTCTACCCATTTTAGCTGGCGTAACAATAATGTGTCTTGGTACAAACCATTTACACACCAACATTTAGGTGAAATAGGCGAAAGTTTGCAGTCTTTTAAAAATGAAATTGGCGAGCTACTATTTCTCCCACAAAGAGGAAACTTTGCCAGAGGTATTTTTGCTACTGCTTACACAAAATATAAAGGTAGTATACAAGATGCTTATGAGTTATATACTAATTTTTATGCTAATGCAAAGT
The DNA here is from genome assembly GCF_002813425.1 of Cellulophaga sp. RHA19. Classification (NCBI taxonomy): domain Bacteria; kingdom Pseudomonadati; phylum Bacteroidota; class Flavobacteriia; order Flavobacteriales; family Flavobacteriaceae; genus Cellulophaga; species Cellulophaga sp. RHA19. Next base: position 1,493,805 of record NZ_PHUL01000001.1, on the reverse strand, counting down.
TTACAAACATATCTGATACAGAAATTCATTTAAAACAAGTAGTAAACACAAACCAATGTCACTTGCATTTACACCTACACAATGGCAATTTATTAGTTACATCTGCTATAGATAATTTACTAAAAGGTGCCTCTGGACAAGCTGTACAGAATATGAATTTAATGTACGGTTTTAATGAAAATGAAGGTCTAAACTTAAAAGCATCCGCATTTTAACATCAATCTAAAAAATAAAAACCGATATGAAATTAGCTATTATAGGTGCAGGAAACTTAGGATTATCTATTGCCAAAGGAATTTTAAATTCTAACGGTGCAACTACAATGTATTTAACAAAAAGAAGTACAGAAAGTATTGAAGAGTATAAAACTTATGGCAACGTAACTGTTACTGCAGACAATAGAGAGGCTGTAAAAAATTCTGACGTATTAATTTTTGCTGTACAGCCCAATCATTTTGAAGCTATTTTAAATGATGTTAAAGATTTGCTTACCGAAAAGCATATTGTAATATCTACCATAACCGGTTTTAGCATTGAAAAAATTGAAGCTGTGCTTGGTAAAGACACCTATATTATTAGAAGTATGCCTAACACAGCAATTTCTGTTGGGCAGTCTATGACCTGTGTTTGTAGCAATGAAATGGGTAAAAAACGTATAGAATTGGCTAAAGCTATTTTTAACAGAATGGGACATTCTTTAGAAATTCCTGAAAGTCAAATGCAAGCTGCAACTGTTATTTGTGCAAGCGGAATAGCTTTTTGGATGCGATTAATACGTGCTACTACACAAGGAGCAATACAACTAGGTTTTGATGCTAAAGAAGCACAAGAATTGGCAATGCATACGTGTAACGGTGCCGCTAGTTTATTAATAGAATCTGGCAATCATCCAGAGCAAGAAATAGACCGTGTAACAACGCCTATGGGTTGCACTATTAAAGGTTTAAATGAGATGGAACATCAAGGACTAAGTTCTTCTTTAATTAGAGGAATTGTGGCTTCGTTTGATAAAATAAGTGAGTTTAAAGTAAAAAATTAAGTATGAATTTATTTGATGTATACCCTTTATATAATGTTACTCCTGTTTCTGCAAAAGGCAGTCAGGTTATAGATGATAAAGGTCAGGAATATTTAGATTTTTACGGTGGTCACGCGGTTATTTCTATAGGACATTCTCATCCGCATTACGTACGTAGAATTAAAGAACAATTAGATAAAATTGCCTTTTACAGCAATGCTGTGCAAAACCCATTACAAGGAGAGTTGGCAGAGAAATTAGTACAATTATCTAATTGTGCAGACTACAATTTATTTTTATGTAATTCTGGTGCAGAGGCTAATGAAAACGCATTAAAATTGGCATCATTCTACACCAACAAATCTAGAGTTATTGCTTTTAATAACGGATTTCATGGTAGAACATCTGCTGCTGTTGCTGCCACAGACAATGCTGCTATAAATGCACCTATAAACAAACAACAGAAAGTAACTTTTTTAGCATTTAATGATATTGAATCTTTTACTACTGAAATTGAAAAAAATGATGTTTGTGCTGTTATTTTAGAGGCAGTACAAGGCGTTGGTGGTTTAGACGAGCCTACAACAGAATTTTATCAAAATATAGAAGCATTATGTAAAAAACACAATGTTGTTTTAATTGCAGATGAAGTACAGTCTGGCTACGGAAGAACTGGCGAGTTTTTTGCTTATCAACATCATAATATAAAACCAGATATTGTAACAATTGCCAAAGGTATGGGTAATGGTTTTCCTGTAGGCGGTGTTCTAATTCAAGAAAAAATAAAAGCATCATACGGTTTATTGGGAACTACTTTTGGTGGTAATCATTTGGCCTGTGCAGCATCATTAGCAGTTTTAGAAGTTATAGAACAAGAAGATTTACTACGCAATGCTGCTAAAATGAATGCTTACTTTTTGAAAAAAGCAGCTACCGTACCCCAAATAAAAAAAGTAAAAGGTCGCGGATTAATGTTGGGGCTTCAGTTTGATTTTGAAGTTAGCGAACTTAGAAAAAAAATGATATACAATCAGTTTGTATTTACTGGCGGAGCTAAAGATAAAACCTTGTTGCGTATTCTGCCTGCGCTAAACATAACCACAGCTTTAATAGATGTGTTTTTTGATGCTTTACAAGCCGAATTAAATAAACTATAATGAAAAATTACGTTTCCATAACAGATATAGATTCTCTTCCCAATTGGGTTGATGAAGCCATAGAATTAAAGAAAAACCCTAAAAAATATAAAAACTTAGGGGAAGACAAAACTATTGTATTATTATTTTTTAATAACAGTTTAAGAACACGGTTAAGTACACAAAAGGCTGCCCAGAACCTAGGTATGGAGGTTATTGTAATGAATTTTGGTTCTGAAGGTTGGACACTAGAATTTACAGATGGTACTGTAATGGACCAAGGTAAATCTGAACACGTAAAAGAAGCTGCACAGGTAGTTTCTCAGTACTGTGATGTTATTGGTATTAGAGCCTTTGCAAATTTACAAGATAAAGAAGAAGATGAGGCAGAATTGGTTATTAACGGATTTATAAAACACGCCACAGTTCCTATTTTAAATATGGAAAGTTCTGTTGGCCACCCGTTACAAGCTTTGGCAGACGCTATTACTTTGGCAGAAAACAACACAAAACCTAAACCAAAAGTTGTACTTTCTTGGGCTCCACATCCTAAAGCTTTACCGCACGCAGTTGCCAATTCTTTTGTAGAAATGATGCATTTGCAAGATGCTGACTTTGTAATTACACACCCAAAAGGGTACGAGTTAAATACTGATATTACAAAAAATACCACTATAGAATATGACCAAGAGAAGGCTTTAGAAAACGCTGATTTTGTATACGTTAAAAACTGGAGTAGTTATCAAGATTATGGTAAAACTATAAATCAAGATAAAAACTGGACAATTACTTTAAAAAAATTAGGAGCTGCTAAATTTATGCACTGCTTGCCTGTACGCAGAAATGTAATTGTAGAAGATGCTGTTTTAGACAGCAACCAATCTTTAGTAATAGAACAGGCCAATAACAGAACTTTTGCTGCACAAATAGCACTAAAAAAAATATTAGAAAACCAGTAACTATGGCACAAAAATTATCCATTGTAAAAATTGGCGGCAACGTAATAGAGAACAAAGAAGAACTAAGTAAGTTTTTAATTGCTTTTTCTAAAATTGAAGGCCTAAAAATATTAGTTCACGGTGGCGGAAAATTAGCTACAGAACTCGGAAAAAAACTAGGTATAGAATCTACACTTATAAACGGAAGACGTATTACAGACGCACAAAGTTTAGAGTTAATTACAATGGTATATGGTGGTTTGGCTAATAAAAACATTGTGTCTAAATTACAAAGTATAAATTGTAACGCTATAGGATTAAGCGGTGCAGATGCTAATGTTATACAAGCAGTAAAAAGACCAGTAAAAGACATAGATTATGGCTTTGCAGGTGATATTGTAACTGTTAATAGCAACGCTATTAATACTATGCTACAAAACAACTGGACTCCTGTTTTTTGTGCACTTACGCATAATAAATCTGGGCAATTATTAAATACCAATGCAGATACTATTGCTTCTGAAATTGCAATTGCAATGAGTAGCTTATATGATACTACCTTGTATTATTGCTTTGAGAAAAAAGGTGTTTTATTAGACGTAACTAATAATAACTCTGTAGTAAAACAATTAAATACAGACACTTACAAAGAACTTTTAGATAGTAAGATAATTGCAGATGGTATGCTCCCAAAACTTGAGAACTGCTTTAATGCATTGCACAAAAAAGTAACTACGGTTTGCATAGGAGATGTTTCTATGTTAAATAAAAATGAAACGCTTTACACCACTATAACATTATAAAATGGAACAAAAACAGCTTACAGAAAAGGCTATAGATTTATTAAAGGAACTAATATCTATACAATCGTTCTCTTCTGAAGAAGATAAAACTGCAAATGCAATAGAAAACTGGTTTACAAGTTTTAATATTCCGTTTACTAGAGACAATAACAATGTTTATGCAAAAAATAAATATTGGGATAATAGCAAACCAACTCTACTTTTAAACTCGCATCATGACACTGTAAAACCAAACTCTGCTTACACAAAAGATCCATTTAATCCGCATATAGAAGACGGTAAATTATACGGCTTAGGTAGTAATGATGCTGGTGGTTGTTTGGTGTCTTTATTGGCTACATTTGTTCACTACTACAACGCAGAGAACTTAAACCACAACATACTTATGGTTGCATCTATGGAAGAGGAATCTGCCGGACCAAATAGCTTAAGAGGTTTACTACCCAAACTACCAAAAGTAGATGTTGCTATTGTAGGTGAACCTACTTTAATGCAGTTGGCTATTGCAGAAAAAGGACTTGTTGTTTTTGACGCAGAAGTAAAAGGAACACCATCTCATGCAGCGCACCCTAATAATGATAATTCTATTTACAACAGTATAAAAGTACTAGAGTGGTTTAAAAATTATACTTTTTCTAAAGTTTCTGATGTTTTAGGCGAAGTAAAACTTACGGTAACACAAATTAATGCTGGCAAGCAACATAATGTTGTACCTGCTAAAGTAGACTTGGTTATAGATGTTAGGGTTAATGATAAATATACAAATAAAGAGGTTGCAGAGATGTTACAAAAAGAAGCTCCTTGCAAGCTTACTCCGCGTGGTTTAAAATTAAATTCATCAGCTATAGATATTAGCCACCCTTTAGTGCAATCTGGCATTGCTTTAGGAAGAGAAACTTATGGTTCACCAACACTATCAGACCAAGCGGCACTTACGTGTCAATCTTTAAAATTAGGTCCAGGTGACAGCACTAGATCACATTCTGCAGATGAATTTATTTATGTAAATGAAATTGAAGAAGGTATAGATTTATATATTAAAATATTAAACGGGTTTCTGTAATAAGCAATCAACTATAAAAACAAAAAGATTATGAAACTTTGGGATAAAGGATTTAGTACCGATAAAAAAATAGATCACTTTACTGTTGGCAACGATAGAGAATTAGATTTGCTACTTGCTAAATACGATGTTATAGCGTCTAAAGCTCATGCAAAAATGCTTGGCAAAATAGGGCTTATTACAGCACAAGAAGCAGAAAGTTTGGTAAAAGAGCTTAATGAAATTGCAAAAACTATAGAAAAAGGAACTTTTGTTATTGAAGATTCTTTTGAGGATATGCACTCTAAAATAGAGTTTATACTAACCGAAAAACTAGGAGATACTGGCAAAAAAATACATACAGCACGTTCTAGAAACGATCAGGTTTTAGTGGCTATGCATTTGTATTTAAAAGATGAATTACAAGAAATTAAGAGCGAAGTAAAAGTTTTATTTGACCTGCTTTTAAACCTTGCCGAAAAATATAAAGGTGTACTATTACCTGGTTATACGCATTTGCAAATTGCTATGCCATCTTCCTTTGGACTCTGGTTTTCTGCCTATGCAGAGAGTTTAATAGATGATTTATATTTTGTTGATGCTGCATACAAAATAGCAGATCAAAATCCGCTTGGTAGTGCTGCTGGTTACGGAAGTTCTTTTCCTATAGACAGAGATTTTACTACTAAAAAAATGGGCTTTGCTACACAAAAATACAATGTTGTTGCTGCACAAATGAGCCGTGGTAAAGTAGAAAAAGCTACTGCTTTTGGCATTAGCAATGTAGCCGCTACCCTATCTAAAATGGCAATGGATATTTGTTTGTATATGAGTCAGAATTTTAATTTTATTTCTTTCCCAGACGAGCTTACAACAGGTTCTAGCATTATGCCACATAAGAAAAACCCAGATGTTTTTGAGCTAATACGTGGTAAATGCAACAAACTACAAGCTATACCAAACCAGTTAATTTTAATAACTAATAACCTACCTAGTGGTTACCACAGAGATTTACAATTGGTAAAAGAAGTTATTATACCTGCCATGCAAGATATTAAAGCTTGTTTAGAAATACTGACTTTTAGCTTAAAAGAAGTACGTGTAAATGAAACCATTTTAGAGGATCCTAAATATGATTATTTATTTAGTGTAGACACTTTAAACGAGTTGGTTTTAAACGGTGTGCCATTTAGAGATGCTTATAAAAAAATGGGCAAAGAAATTAACGAAGGTACTTTTGCTCCTAAAAAAGATATTAAATACACACACCAAGGCAGCTTGGGTAATTTATGCTTGCAAGAAATTAGAAATAAATTAATTGATTAAATTTTACACCTTTTCCCCAAACAAAAATAAAACCCCTGATCTCAGGGGTTTTATTTTGGCTATAAGTCAGCTATTAAAAATATTTTTCTCTAGCTAATTTTACATCAATCTAAAAATGTAACATTTGAAAGCTATTCTTGTTTATATTATCCTTGCTGCTATTTTGGTATTAAGTGTCTGTTAAATATTAGAAATAAAAAAAGCCGTGTTTTTTAAAACACGGCTTTTTTTATTAATTAACCATTCCTAGGTTAACAACTTCTTGTTTTGTTAAGTAACGCCAGTGTCCACGTGGTAAATCTTTTTTAGTTAAACCACCGTAAATTACTCTGTCTAATTTAGCGACTTCATAACCTAGGTGTTCAAAAATTTTAGTAACAATATTACTTCTACTACTAAAAAGTTCAATACCAACTTGGTTTTTAGGTGCGTTATCTACATAACTAATATCGTGTACGTTTACTACTTTTTCATCAATAGCAATACCGTCTTGAATCTTTTTTAAATCTGCAGCACTTAATGCTTTAGATAATTCTACATGATAAATTTTACGCAAACCATTTTTAGGGTTAACTAAACGTCTTGTTAGTTCCATATCATTAGTAAACAACAATAATCCTGTAGATGCTTTTGCCATTTTATCTACTGGCAATAACGTAGCTTTAGATGCATTAGAAATTAAACCAGCAACGTTTCTTTTCCCTTGCTCGTTTCTTACCATTGTACTAAAGTCTTTTGGTTTGTTTAATAAAACGTATTCTCTTTTTTCCGGATTTAAGTGTCTACCGTCAAACTTAACAACGTCTGATAGTTTTACTTTATATCCCATTTCTGATACTACTTTACCATTTACGGTAACACTACCAGCAGCAATAAAAACATCTGCTTCTCTTCTAGAACATACTCCAGAATTAGCAACATATTTATTTAATCTTATAGAATCTGGATTAAATGGCTTTGGAGTATTTTTTGGTTTTGGAGCACCTGAACCAGTAAAATTCCTCTTTCTTGTTCCTCCATTATCCTTTCCTGAAGATTTTCTGTCCTTATTATAGTCAGATTTACTCATTGTATTATATTTTTTGCAAAGGTAGCAAAGGAATTTGAATAACTATATAATAGTTTAACTAATTAATCTTTAAACGTAACAGTGCTTTATTGTTCTCTATTTACTTGTAAATTAGTAACATCTGAATTAGAATTACTATTTTAGTTTACTAAATTTACAACGCTCCTAATACTCTTTAGTTAAGCTAATTTATTCTTCTTTTTCAAGAATGTAGAGGGTTCCTTCTCCATCTAACTGATAAACTTTGTTCTGATGAATTTGCGGTATATTATCTATTGGTATTTTTTCTTTTAGGTTTGGTAATTTAGCGTAATCTTCAACTATTGCGGTTCTATGGTTTATTACTAAAATTTCACCTGTTTTGGTAGCAGTGAGTGCTATATACGTATCATTAATAAAGCGTTTGGTAAAAAATGTATTTTCCTTAAGAACTGGGTGTGTAATTTCTACCTCACGTTCTAATTTACCAGTTGCTAAATCATATACTTGTAGCATATTTTTAACATCAACACCAGTAATAATATGATATAGTTTATCATTTAACTGTACTGGTCTAGATATAAATAAAAAAAGTGGTTTTTGCCATAACACATCTCCTGTAGCGCTATCAATACCAATAATAGTATCATTACGCAATAGTGCTACTAATACAGTTTTGTAATTGTATATCTCGTGCACAGTACCTGCACGTAATTCTTCGTGTTCTGTACCTTTTAAATGTAGATACTCTCCTAATTTAGAAACATCTAATTTCCATAGTTCCTCTGCATTTTCTAACTGATGGCAACTTAGATTGTTTTCTTTTGTTGAAAGAAAAGTATTATTATCAAGTATCTTGTTAATTAAGTTTAAGTCGAATTTATTATTTATAATTTCACTATTTTTTTTTATTACTCTTATTATATTCCATTTATTGTTTTCATTAGATAAGAAAATTCCATTCGTATCATTTAATAAAATTAAGACATAATCTAAATTTTCTATTTTATTGTTTATTGCATTAATCAAGATTGTTTTAAAATTATTTTCATCTAGTAATGCAATTTTATTTTTAATTGAATAAGAAATGCTGTAATTCCCCTTTAAGAAGATTTCTCCATCAATACAAAAATTATTTTCATCGTCGATGTAAAATATTTTATCTTCAATTAGTATTAATTGACTCGATATTTTTCTAATGTTTGCTTTATAAATCATCGAAATATTGAATTAAAATTGCTAGGTATATCTAAATTAAAAATTAAATCTTCGACAAGTTGTGCTTTTGTAGATGTTTGAATTTTAATATTATTGTAATTTAATAATTGTCCAAGTTTAGTTTTATCTAATCCTTCCAAAGCCTTTCTGCCTTCATCAGATTTTAGCATTTTCATAAAGTTATCTTTTAAATAGACTCTACCACCGCTAGCGCAAGCATCTTGCTTGTGCCGTTAAATAAATATTTAAACTAAAAAATTAATCTTTAAACGTAACAGTGCTTTGTCGTTCTCTATTTACCTGTAAATTAGTAACATCTGGTCTTGAGTAATGCCCAACGGGATCAAAGTTTTGTCGTTCTTCATACACCCTATTAAAGTCTATTTTTTGGCAGATTACTCCTTCTTTGTGTAAAACAGGTGCTACTACCCACTCGCCATCTGGACCTGCAATACAAGAGCCTCCGTTTGCTAAAACATCTGGAGCATTTTCTAAAATTTTACTTAAGTGTGGTGTACTTTTAGGAAAATCTTCTTTTCTCATTAAAGATGATACAGAAATAACAAAACTACGAGACTCACGTGCTATAAACCTTGTAATGTCTTTGGTATTGTAATCGCTACCTGGCCAAACTGCTATGTGCAAATTCTCTCCTAAACCGTACAATGCTGCTCTTGGTAAAGGCATCCAATTTTCCCAGCAATTTAAGCCGCCAACCGTAAAATCTTTTAAAGGGTGTACTTGCAAACCGTTGCCGTCTCCCGGCGCCCAAGTTAAGCGCTCATCATACGTTGGTTGTAATTTTCTGTGTACAGATTTTATTTCACCTTTTTCATTTATGTATACTAAAGAACAATAAATACTGTGTCCGCCTCTGTCTTTAGCACGTTCCATAATACCCAAATAAATAGCCATTTTATGAGTTTTAGCTAATGCGCATATGCTGTTTAACTCTCCTGCCTCTACTTGTATAGAATTGCGCACATAATGTGCGTGTATTTCTTTATTTACTTTTAAATCCCATGAAGCACCATTGGTGTGCGCCAACCAAAAAGGGTAACCAGGTAACAATGCTTCTCCAAAAACTAAAAGTTCTGTTTTTTGTTCTGCGGCTGCAACAATTGTATGTTCTATTTTTTTTAATGTAGCTTCTTTGTCTAGCCAAACCGGAGAAATTTGAGCCAAACCAACTTTTAAAATGTTGTTCATTATAAAATTCTGTTTAGGACGAGATTTATATCGACCAACAAAATACTAAAAACACCGCTTATAATTACAAACTTTAAGATATTATGTAATGTATTGTATTGCTTTTTGGTGTCTGATTTCCATAGAAATATTAAAAAAATAACTAATAGTAAAACCGCCAATTTAAAGTAGTAGTGCATATGGCCAACATCAAAATTATAAATAAGTAATAATGATGGTACAAGACTAGATGCTATAAGAATAGTAATTGCAATTTTAGAGGTTTTTGCACCGTAAATCACAGGAATTGTTTTGTAATTTTGAGCTAAATCTCCTGCTATGTTTTCTAAATCTTTTATCATTTCACGTGCTAAAATGAGTAAAAACAAGAAAATTGCGTGTACAAAAATTACTGTTTCAAAGTTTTTATAATACACAAAAACCACAAAAAAAGGTGTTATAGCCAATGTTGCAGACACAAAGTTACCTAAAAATGGTATCTTTTTTAATTTGTGTGAATAGTACCAGATTCCAAAAATATAAGACGAGAAAAAAAGTACAGCTTTAAATGATACGTAACTGGCAAAAAACACAGCTAAAAAGTTAAGTACAAAATAGGTTGTTAACTTGGTACGCTGACTCACCAACCTGTCTAACATTGTTTTTTTAGGTTTGTTTATAAGGTCTTTCTCCGAGTCGTAAAAATTATTAATAATGTAGCCCGATGCAATAACCATTGCTGATACAAGTACTATTATAAATAAATTAAGATCAAAAACTACTCTACGCAATGGTAAGTTTGGCGCCAGTATGTAAATTGATGCCAAATATTGAGCCAGAGCAATTACTAAAATATTGTAACCTCTAACCACAGAAAACAGACTTAAGAACTTTAAAACAAGGTGTTTGTTCTTTCTGTTAAGCATAAAGTAAAAATGAAAATTTTAGAAATTATAAACTACCTCTAAGTTATAATCTTTAAGTTCTTTACGTGCACTATCTATATCCTCTGTAAAACCTAAGATATAACCGCCGCCGCCAGAACCACAAAGTTTTAAGTAGTATTTGTTAGTGTCTATACCGTGTTTCCATAGTTTATGAAACTGAGACGGAATCATTGGTTTAAAATGATCTAACACTACGTGAGATAGTTGTTTTATATTACCAAACAAAGATTTTACGTTACCGCTAATAAAATCTTCAACACAAGCATCTGTATATTTTATAAACTGGTCTTTAAGCATATGCCTAAAACCATCTTCTTTCATACGCTCCATAAAAAGCTGCACCATTGGCGCAGTTTCGCCAATTATACCACTATCTAACAAAAATACAGCTCCTGTACCTTGGTTATTTTGAGACGGTATACTTGTAGACTCTATATTATCTTTAGAGTTTATTAAAATTGGTAAACTTAAATAACTATTTAAAGGATCTAAACCAGAAGATTTACCGTGAAAAAAAGATTCCATTTTACCAAAAATCCCTTTAAGCGTAAGCAATTTATCTTTAGTTAAATTCTCTAGAACAGTAATTTTATTGTGTGCATATTTATGATAAACAGCAGCAACAAGCGCGCCACTACTACCTACTCCATACCCTTGCGGTATAGAGCTATCAAAATACATACCTTGCTCAACGTCTGCTTTTAAAGCTTCAATATCAAAAGAAAAGCTATTATCTTCTGCAGATACTTTTTCTAAATAAAGAGCAAAACGCTGTAAACTCTCGTTAGATTTTTTAGCCTCATCAGTTAATTCATCAGAAGATTTTAATGCTCCTTTAAAAAAATTATAAGGTATAGAAAGCCCTTTAGAATCTTTTATGATTCCGTACTCTCCAAATAATAGAATTTTTGAGTAAAATAAAGGTCCTTTCATTTTTAAATATCTAATTACTAATTTACAATTGTTTAGCGCCTAAACCAATTCTATCACAAAGATACTGCTCGTTTTCGCAATATGCAACAAGCTCATCTTTAATAAACTGGTATACTTGCTCTTTCTCGCTCTCTGGGTACAAAACGTGTACATTGGCACCTGCATCTAAGGTAAAACAAATATTTGACTTATTTATTGCCCTAAATTCCCATATCTTATTGATAATCTGCAATGTATTAGGTTTCATCAAAATAAAATACGGCATACTTGTCATCATCATAGCGTGCAGGGTTAACGCCTCACTCTCTACAATTTCTACAAATCTTTTTAAATTACCCTCTTTAAAAACTGTTTGCAACTCGTCTAAATTTGTATGTGCTTGTGCAAAACGTTCTTTAGCAAATGGGTGGTTGTGCATTAAATTATGACCAACTGTACTGCTTACTTGCTTTTGTCCTTTGTCTACCAACAGTATAGTATCGTGGTAATTTTTAAAAACAGAGTGCACCTCGTTTGGGTATTTTATACCAAACAAATCTGTACTACCTTCTGTTTTTTCATGATTTCCCCATTGTACCAACGGACCTTCTATACTACGGCAAGCACTACCAGAGCCCAAACGTGCTAAAAATGATGCTTTATTATTAAAAAATGCTGTTGTTATAGACGGATTTAGTTTTTTCTCTAAACTCATAAAACACAACGCCAAAGCAGACATACCACTAGCAGATGACGCTATACCACTACTGTGCGGAAAAGAGTTTGATGTTTCTATCTTAAAATGATACTCCTTTAAAAACGGAAGATAAGCTTCAATTCTAGTTAAAAAAGTTTCAATTTTTGGTTTAAAATCTTCTTTAGGTTTTCCTTCAAAAAATAAATCGAATGAAAAATTATCAGCCTTACTATCTAACTTTTCATACGTAACAGAGGTTGTTGTAGCACAGGCATCTAAAGTAAAACTAATAGATGGGTTTGCAGGAATTTGATTATCTTTTTTACCCCAATATTTTACCAAAGCAATATTACTGGGCGATTTCCATTTTACGGTTCCTTCTAAAGCTGCATTTGTATACGCTTTAGGCACAAACTCCTCTTGGGTCATATTTTAAAATTTTAGCAAATATAAAAAGAAAATTCCCAGTAGATTTGGGTTATATAGCAATATAAAAATATATTTTAAGCTTCTAAAGCCTCACATAAACTTATAAGCTTAGCCATTGTTTTGTAGTTTCTGGTTGTGGCTTGCACTTTTAGTTTACGCTCAAAAAAGTTATTGTTACATTTTGCCTTACCAAAACCGTTTAAGCAATGCAAATACACACAATGGTCTGTAATTGTAAACTTTTCTGTAGCATATGTTCCTTTGTTTATTTCTGATACTAACGTTGCGTTAGGTTTAGTTGTCAACAATACAAAGTAAATTTCTTTTTCTTCTTCAGACAAAAACGGATTGTTATTAAAAATTGCTTGTAAGGTTGATGATGCTATCACTAAAACAGGAACATCTAACTTAAAAGTGTTTAAAATTTTAGTGTGTATTTTTTCTGATAAAACATTTGCATCAACCTCATCAGAAGTAAAAACAACATTACCACTTTGTATGTAGGTTGTAATATTAGAGAGTCCTAATTGTAATAGCATTTGCTTTAAATCTGCCATTAAAATTTTATTTTTACCACTAACGTTTATACCTCTTAAAAGCGCTATATAAGTTATCATAATTTAGAAATTGCTTGTGCTGCTATAAAACCACCTGTCCACGCGTTCTGAAAATTAAAACCTCCAGTTATGGCATCTACATTTATAACTTCCCCAGCAAAATACAGGTTTTTTGCTACTTTACTTTCATATGTTTTAAAGTTCACCTCTTTTAAATCTATACCGCCAGCGGTTACAAATTCCTCTTTAAAGGTGCTTTTTCCGTTTACAGAAAACTCACTTTCTGTTAACTGATCTGCTAAATTTTGCAGCTGTATTTTGGTAGCTGTAGCCCATTTTACAGTTTCATCTATGTCTGCTGCTTTAACCAAGTTTACCCACAAACGCCTAGGAATATCTAATATTTTTGTACGCAAAATTGTTTTTTTAGGATCTGTTTCTTTTACCGAATTTAAATACTCTAAAACTGCACCCGGAACCATATCTGGCAACCAATTTACTTGTACTATAAACTGGTAATTTTTTGCATGCAATAGCGTTGCTCCCCAAGCAGATAATTTTAAAATTGCTGGCCCACTCATTCCCCAATGTGTAATTAACAAAGGACCTTCTGCCTCTAACAATGGTTTTTTACTAACCGTAGTTTTTATTTTGTTAGACACCTTTGTTTTGCCTTTTTTAGAGTCAAAAACAGTTACCCTAGCTGTGGTGCTTACACCTGGAATACCTGTAATACGACTATCTTTTATATTAAATGTAAAAAGCGATGGTACTGGCGGCACAATTTTATGCCCCAAACCTTCTAGTAAATTCCATATTTTAGGATTACTACCTGTTGCTACAACTACTTTTTTAGCTTGAAACTCTTTTTTAGGAGTAGTTACAAAAAAGCCTAATTCTGGCTTGTTTTTATCTGCATAAGCAATATTAGAAACCGGACAAAGTTTCATTACCTTAATGCCCAAACGTTGGGTTTCATTAATAAAACAGTCTATTATACTCTGTGATGAGTCGCTTTGTGGAAAAATACGACCGTCTTCTTCTATTTTTAATGGCACACCTCTTTCATCAAAAAAGGCCATAGTATCTCCTGTGCAAAAACTATGAAAAGGTCCTAATAGCTCTTTTTCTCCACGCGGGTAATTAAGTACCAAATCTGCCGGATTAAACTCGGCATGCGTTACATTACATCTACCACCACCAGAAACTTTTACTTTGGCTAAAACTGTTTTACCACGCTCTAAAATAGCAACTTTTAAACTACTATTTTGTTCTGCAATTTGTATAGCTGTAAAAAAACCTGCGGCGCCTCCGCCAATTATAATAACATCAAACATTAATATATACGTTCTGGATAATTTGTAAATATACCATCTACAAGTAAATTTTTCATTTTTATTATATTTTCTGGGGCATTAACAGTGTACGTATACAGTTTAAAACCTTCTCCTTTTATAGTAGCTACAACAGCTGCTGTAATATCTTTTTCATCTGGGTTTATACTTAGTGCTCCCAATTGTTTTGCCATAGGTATTGCTTGTAACGGATCTTCTTCTGTTAACACACCAATAGCTATTTTGCTATTAATTGATCTCATTGCTATTAGCTCATCCCAATTAAAGCTAGAAATAAAAAAATGGTCCAATTTCCAGTTTTTTGTATTGATATAACCCTCTAGTATTGTGTTTACATCTTTTGCTGTGCCTGCTCCTTTTAGCTCAATATTTACAGGAACTTTAGCATTAATAGTGTCTAAAACAGTTGTTAGTAAGGGTATTTTATGGTTGCCTATAAGGGTAAGCTCTTGTAGTTGTTGCCACGTATAATCCTCAACCCTGCCTGTACTATTTGTTAGTCTATTTACCTCACCATCATGAAATACAATAATTTCTCCGCTTTTAATTTTAAAAACATCAATCTCTATCATATCAACCTTTAATTCTAAGGCTTTTTTAATAGAAGCCAAAGTATTTTCGGTCTCATGACCCATTGCTCCTCTATGGCCAATAACAAGTAATTTTTTAGTCATACAAACTAGTATTTACAGTAAAAATACACAAAGTAAAATTGTAAAAAAACTGCATAAAAAAAGGACTAAAACTTAGCTTTAGTCCTTTGTCTTCTATTTTTAATTCTTAATTTTTAGTGGACTCGCGTTCTACTAGTGTAGATTGCAACACCTCTGTAACATAGGTTTCTTCTTCTTTTTCGCTTTCAATTTTTTCTATTAGCATTTTAGAAGCCATTTCTCCCATTTGCTCTCCATGTTGTGCAATTGCAGTTAAACTTGGATAAGCGTATTTAGACAAATTACCATCTGTAAAGCCAATAAACTCTATATCTTCTGGCACTTTTAATCCTCTTTTAAGTGCTACACGCATACTATACATTGCAAATAACTCATGTACACATAAAACAGCATCTACCTCTTCTCTGTCATAAAAATCGCTAATGGCTTGCTCATCCATTTTCATTTGTGGTAAACTTAAAATTAGGTTTTCATTTACCTCTAAACCATGGTCACGCAAAGCATCACAATATCCTTCTGTACGCTGTTTACCAATACTTAAATAATTATCTGTGGTAATTAATGCAATTTTTTTACGTCCGTTTGCTATTAATTTTTTAACTGCTAAATAAGCACCTTCTCTATCATTTATAATTACTTTATCGCACTCAATTTCATCAGTAACCCTATCAAACATTACCAAAGGAATACCTTGGTCTGTAATTTCTTTAAGGTGATTGTAGTCATTTTTTAATTGTGTTTCTACAGACAAAGACATTATAAAACCATCTATACTACCATTGGCAAGCATTTCCATATTTATAACTTCTTTATCAAAAGACTCATCAGAAAGGCAAACAATAACATTATACCCTTTAGAATTGGCATAACTCTCTATACCACGTACTACAGTTGTAAAAAAATGATGTACAATATCTGGTATAATTACCCCTATATTTTTTGTTCGCTTATTTTTTAAGCTAATTGCAATATTGTTTGGTCTGTAGTTGTAAAGTTTTGCATAAGCTTGTATACGCTCTTTGGTATCTCTGCTTATTTCTTCACTATTTTTAAGTGCTTTAGAAACAGTAGATATAGACACTTCTAACTCTCTTGCTATGTGTTTAAGGGTGATAACTTTTTTCAAAATGAACTTTGTTTTTTTCTAACAGATGAATGTACATATAAAAAACAATATTCTAAAATAATAAAAGCAGATTGTGATTTTAAATTTGTCTTAGATTGAAGAAATTGACAATTATCTACTAAAATTTATCCGCCTTTCGCAAAAATCTCACTCTTTAATTCTGAAATTCGTTTTTCTGCAAACACTACAAAATACTGACTACTAGAGTCTTTAGACTCTGATTTTTGCTTTAACTTAGTGTAATAATTAAGTTTTAGCTTGGGATCTTTATAATATTTGTCTGCGTAAATACTGGCTTGGTACAAATACAATACTTTAGTAGGATTTTCAGTATAAGCCATATTATAATATTTTATTGCCGTTTTATAGTCTTTCTTATCTACAGCAATACGGGCTGCAACCTCATATTCTTGGTCTAATTTATAAGAATGTGCATCTATTGCCTTTTTTATATACACCGTTGCACTATCTAGTTTTTTATCTTTTCTATACACCTCACTAATCATACGTAAAACTTTTATGTTTTCTAAATCGTATTCTAGTAATTGTTTGTAGTTTTCTATAGACTTCTCATAATTTTCTATACTATTATATGCGTAACCTAATCTGTTGTACACCTTTTGATCTTTTTTACCTAGACTTAGTAATTTTTCATAACACTTAATAGACGATTTATAACTTCCTCTATTAAATAATGCTAATGCCTTTACATTTATAAGTACAGGATCGTTCTCAAAAAAACTTAACCCTTGATCTGCATATTTTAATGCAAAATGATTTTCATGTTCACCTACATAATGTATACTTAAGCGCTGTAATGCTCGTAAGTGTGTACTATCTATATCAAGTGTTTTTTTATACCACAATACACTTTTATTTTCTTCATTTATTGCACTAAAAGATCTTGCTAGGTTATAACTGTACTCTGGGTTAGTTTTAGATATAGTTACAAGTTTAGCAAAAAGGCTATTTGCTTGTTTAAACTTATTAGTTTTTAAATACAACTTACCTAAGTTAAATCTAGCAACCAATAAACTTGTGTCTTTTGTTACAATACTATTGTATTGAGCAATAGCTTTGTCATAATTACCAATAGCATTGTATGCTTTTGCAATTTGAAGATTTGCACTCGCATTATTTATTTTAGCATACTGGTTAATTGCAGCAGTATAATTACCGGTATTATATAAACTGTCTGCAATTTTAAAAGCCGAGGATTGCGCCCCAGCTTTTAAAGTTAAAAACAGAACAATTAATTGTATTGCATAAAAACTTTTAGTCATTTTTTTTCTGCAGCTTAAATGTAATTGGCAATGAAAAAGGAACTTTTACGGCTTTTCCTCTTTGCTTACCTGGTGTAACATTTGGTAATTTTTTTATAATATTCAACGCAACTTCTTCCAATCTAACATCTGGTCCACGCATCTGAATTTTACCAATGCTACCGTCCTCCATCATAACAAAACGCACAGAAACTCTACCTTGTACTCCTTCTTTTTGTGCAGATTCTGGATAACTAAAATGTTTTCTAATATGTTCATTTATTTTATCATTAAAACAAGCTTTTTTATCTGTAGCATTTTCACAACCTGGAAAAACAGGAACCTCATCTATTACAGAAAAAGGAACTTCTTTTGCGTCTTTATACAACCTATCTTTTTCTTCTTGTTCTTTACGTAATAAAGCTGCCTTTACATCTTTAGTTAGTTTTTCTTTATCACTCTCTGGTGTTAACTTAAATGTAATTGGCAATGAAAAAGGAACTTTCACGGCTTTTCCTCTTTGCTTACCTGGCGTAACATTTGGTATTTTTTTTATAATATTCAACGCAACTTCTTCCAATCTAACATCTGGTCCACGCATCTGAATTTTACCAATGCTACCGTCCTCCATCATAACAAAACGCACAGAAACTCTACCTTGTACCCCTTCTTTTTGTGCAGATTCTGGATAACTAAAATGTTTTCTAATATGTTCATTTATTTTATCATTAAAACAAGCTCTTTTATCTGTAGCATTTTCACAACCTGGAAAAACAGGAACCTCATCTATTACAGAAAAAGGCACATCTGCCATTTCATCCTGTTTAACTGGAGTATCTTTTACTTCCTGAATATCGCTTTCTGTATTTGTATCTTTTTCTTGCCCTTTAGAAGATGTATAAAAAAGAATACATACTATAGTTGGCAACAATAACAAATACTTACTTGCCCATATTTTTTTAGATTGTTTTTTTTGTAACATTTTAATTCGTTTTTTAATTAATGATGATGAAAAAAAGTGATTTATAAATGAGATATTTTCTGTTTGAAAAACTTGAGACAATAATAACTCATACTGTTCTTTTCTATGAATCTTAGCTACTTTTGCGTCTGCAATAAACTCATGTACTTCTGATATTCTACTTTGATAAATATAAACCAGAGGATTAAACCAAAGAGCAATACGTAATACCTCAAAAAACAATAAATCTACTGTGTGTTTTTGTCTAATATGTACTAACTCATGCTCAATAATATTAGCATACTCTTTAGTTTTTATTTTATCACCCAAAAAAATAGTTTTAAAGAACGAAAAAGCACTATTACTTTGCTTTAAAACAACCTCAGTAAAATCTGTATAAACTGTTTTTTCTCCTCTTTTACGTAATTTATGCAGCTGGCGTATTTTGAATAAAAATAAAAAAAGTGCTACCACCACCCCAATACTAAAGATAATACCATACCAAGGCATTGTTAATTGTTGTGCTACATTGGTATTATTTAAAAGAGCTGCATTTGTGTCTAAATCGTAATTAGAAAACATAAATGGTGTGTAAACGGCAACTGCACCTGGCACCTTACTTTTAAATATATCTAAAGCTATTAGTGGCATTAAAAACGATAGCACACAGGTACCCAATAAATACAATCTGTTCCATTGAAAAAAGGTTTCTCTCCTTAAAAACACATCATAAATAATTATGAAAACTAACTGAAAAGCAAGACTTTCTATTACGTACTGTACCATCGTTTTTATATTTTATTACTGTAGCTTAAATGTAATTGGCAATGAAAAAGGAACTCTTACATTCTGCCCTCTTTGCTTACCCGGAGTAAATTTTGGTAATAACTTAATTATACGCAAAGCTTCTTCCTCTAACCTAACATCTGGACCACGCATTTGTATATCCTCTACACTACCATCTTCTTGTATAACAAAGCGTACAGAAACTCTACCTTGCACACCTTCTTTTTGTGCTTCTTCCGGATAGTTGAAGTTTTTTCTAATATGTTCGCTTATTTGCTCATTAAAACAATCTCTAGTTTCAAGAGCATCTTCACAGCCAGGAAAAACAGGAACTTCTTCCACAATCGAAAAAGGCACATCCACAGTCTCTACAACCACCTCCGTTTTTGCTTCTACTGCATCTATTTCTGCATTGTTTTCTGTTTCACAAGAGGTATAGAATAACATACCTGCAACTAATGGTACTAATGATAAATATTTTAGTTTTAAAACTTTACCCGATTTTGATTTTTGTAACATAACTATTCGTTTTTTAATTAATGATGATTTATAAAAGTGGTTGATGAATGAGATGTTTTTTGTCTCAAAAATTTGAGACAGCAGCAACTCGTACTGTTCTTTTTTACTCGTTTTTTTTACTTTAGAGTCGGCTATAAATTCGTGTACTTCTGCTATTCTGTTTTGATAGATATACACTAGTGGATTAAACCAAAGGGCGATGCGCATTACCTCAAAAAATAATAAATCTAATGTGTGTTTTTGTTTCACATGTACTAACTCGTGCTCTAAAATGCTTTTTTCGTTTTCTTTTGTAACCGCATCGCCCATGAAAACAGTATTGTAAAATGAAAAGGCATTATTACTTTTAGGAATTGTAACTTTTATATAGTCTGTGAATTTTTGCTTTTCTCCTGCTTGCTTCAATTTTATAATCTGATACGTTTTATAAACAAACAAAGCAAATGATATTACTGCTCCTATTACAAATAACACTTTAAGCCAAGGAAAACTGTTCTCTTCTGCAGCCTGAGATGAATTTGCTGTTAATACAATTTCATCTAAAACAATGGCTGCATATTGTTGTGATACTACAGTTTTAAATACAGGCAATTTTACAAAGGGTAAAAATAAAGACACTAAAAACGTAGCTATTAAATACACTCTGTTGCTTTGGAAAAAAGTCTCTTTCTTTAAAAACAAATCATAAATTGCTAAAAACAACAACTGAAATGTGATTACTAAAACTATATACTGTACCATCTTTATTTAAATTTTTATTACTTTAATCTAAAGGTTATTGGCAATGAAAAAGGAACTTTAACTGCCTTACCATTTTCCATTCCTGGAGATAACTTAGGCAGTCTGCTAATAATACGTGCAGCTTCATTTACCAAAAGTTTATCTGGACCACGCATTTGCAAGTTTTTTACAGAGCCATCCTCTTCTATAATAAAGCTAATACTTACCCTACCTTGTATTCCTTTTTCTTGAGCTTCATCTGGGTAATTAAAGTTTTTTCTGATGTGCTCATTTAACGACTTATTAAAATTTTCTCTAGGGTTTTCTGCATTTTCATTACCAGGAAAAGCTGGTGGTGTACCTATTGTTGAAAAAGGCACTAAATCACCTTCTTCTTCATCAAAAACACTAGAATTATTTGCTTCTTCATTGCTTGAATACTTAATTAGCCTAACATCAGAATTTGTTTGTATTGTACTTGGATCTGCAGCATAACCTACAATAACAACCTCATCTAATGCCTCTACCTCATCAACACTACTTTTTGCTTCTATTGCATCTATTTCAGCATTGTTTTCTGTTTCACAAGAGGTATAAAATAACATACCAGCAACTAATGGTACCAATGCTAAATATTTTAGTTTTAAAACTTTACCAGATTTTGATTTTTGTAACATAACTATTCGTTTTTTAATTAATGATGATTTATAAAAATGGTTGATGAATGAGATATTTTTTGTCTCAAAAATTTGAGATAATAATAACTCGTATTGTTCTTTTTTACTTGTTTTTTTAACATTAGAGTCGGCTATAAACTCGTGTACTTCTGCTATTCTGTTTTGATAGATATACACTAATGGATTAAACCAAAGGGCAATGCGCATTACCTCAAAAAATAATAAATCTAAAGTGTGTTTTTGCTTCACATGTACTAACTCGTGCTCTAGAATGCCTTCTTCATTTTCTTTTATAACCGCATCTCCCATAAAAACAGTATTGTAAAATGAAAAAGCACTATTGCTTTTAGGTATTGTAACCTTTATATAGTCTGTAAATTTTTGCTTTTCTCCTGCTTGCTTCAATTTTATAATCTGATAAGTTTTATAAACAAACAAAGCAAATGATATTACTGCTCCAATTACAAATACCACTTTGAGCCAAGGAAAACTGTTCTCTTCTGCAGCCTGAGATGAATTTGCTGTTAATACAATTTCATCTAAAACAATGGCTGCATATTGCTGTGATACTACAGTTTTAAATACTGGCAACTTTACAAAAGGTAAAAATAATGACACTAAAAACGTAGCTATTAAATACACTCGGTTGCTCTGAAAAAAAGTCTCCTTTTTTAAAAACAAATCATAAATTGCTAAAAACGACAGCTGAAATGTGATTACTAAAACTATATACTGTATCATAACTATTATTTTTTATCGTCTTCTTTAATATCTTTTAAAATAGATTCTAATTCAGTTAAACTCATATCATTTTTCTTCATAAAAAACGATACCATACTTTTAAATGAACCTTGAAAATAACCCTCCATTAATTTGTTAATAGACTGGTTGCTATAATCTGCCTTTTTTATCAACGGAAAATACAAATAACCTCTACCCAACTTTTCGTGACCTACAAACCCCTTATTTTCTAAAATGCGTACAATAGTAGATACTGTATTGTATGCTGGCTTTGGTGTTGGCAACTTCTCTATTACATCTGCTACGCTCGTTTTCTCTAACTCCCATAACACCTGCATAATCTCTTCTTCCGCCTTAGTTAACTGCTTCATTCTCTTTTATTTTATGTATATTCTAGAATATTGTGAATATAAATTTAGTACTATTTATCTTATATTCTCATGCTAATATAACTAATATTTTAGTTTAAACTAATATTTTAGGTGAAAAATTTGTAACAAATTGTTGTTATCTTCGTCAAACAAGTAAATTAAAGAATGGATATAGCGCTTTTAGTAATTGGTTTTATTCTAATGTTAACAGGTATAATTGGTAGTTTTTTACCTGTTTTACCAGGTCCTCCAATTAGTTGGTTGGGCTTGCTTGTGCTTTATTTAACCAAAGCCATACCAAACGACTGGCTTTTTCTTGGCATAACCTTAGCTGTAGCACTAATAGTTTTTGCCTTAGATTATATTATCCCTGCAATAGGAACTAAAAAATTTGGAGGTACAAAAGCAGGTATGATAGGAACAACTGTTGGTTTACTTGTTGCTATATTTTTTCCTGTACTTGGTATATTTGGTATTGTAGTTTGGCCTTTTGTGGGTGCTTTGGTTGGCGAATTATTAAACAAAGCAGACCAAAAAACAGCATTTAAAGCTGCTTTTGGTTCTTTTATTGGCTTTTTAACTGGTACTTTTTTAAAATTTATGGTTGCTATAGTATATATAGGACTGTTTATTTCTAAAGTATGGGAATACAGTGAAGAGTTGTTTCCGTTTTTTTATAGTTAAAATTATACGTATGAAAAAAATACTATCAACACTTATACTACTTACCTCTTTAATTTCTTGCGCACAAACAAGGAACGGCACCCAAACTGCATCTAATATAGATACAGTACGTATTAAGAAAGACTTGCTAAGAATTACAAAAACACAAAATAGCAGGAATTATAAAAACATAAAAACTCTTAACTCAATTGCTAGCTACATTAAAGTTGAACTTGCTAAGGTGTGCGACACTACCGCTTACCAAGAATATAAAGCTAAGAATGAAACTTATAAAAATGTTCTTGCCTCTATTGGTACTGAACATAAAGAACGGTTAATTATTGGTGCCCATTACGATGTTTATGGCAATCAAGAAGGTGCTGATGATAACGCAAGTGGTGTTGCTGGGTTATTAGAATTAGCACGTTTGTTATCCAAAGAGAAACTTGATTATAGAATAGATTTTGTTGCCTATACTTTAGAAGAACCTCCTTTTTTTAGAACTGAAAAAATGGGAAGTTATGTGCATGCAAATTACTTAAAGAAAAACAACATAACCGTAAAAGGTATGATTTGCTTAGAAATGATTGGTTATTACAAGGACGAACCCAACACACAAACCTACCCAATTAAAGAGATGAGCACCATTTATGGCAATCGTGCTAATTTTATAACTGTCGTTCAAAATGAAAAAAGCGGCAATTTTGGTGCTAAAATTGAAAATTTAATGAAAAAACAGAAACTGATACCTACCGTATCTTTTAAAGGCTCTTCTCTTGTTACTGGCGTAGATTTTTCGGATCATTTAAACTACTGGAATTTAAATTACCCAGCAGTTATGATCACCAATACCTCTTTTTACCGCAACAAGAATTATCACACAAATAAGGATTCTCTTGAAACATTAAACATAAATAAAATGAGTGCGGTTATTCAGCAACTCTACATTACTATTAAGGAACTCTAATAGTTACAGCCAAGTTGTTTTATCTTTAACTGCTCCTCTTTCTCCATCTTGTAATTCATCATCTGTGTAACCCATATAAAAGAAACCTAAACAAGCTTCCCCTTCCTCCATTGCAAAAAATTCTCCCATATGTTTTATTAAACCAGGAGAACTCCAATAACTACCTATCCCTAAATCTGTACAGGTAAGCCACATATTTTGTACAGCCATTGCTGTTGCCGCAACTTCTTCCCATTCTGGTAAAGACTCATTAGGGTCTCTCTGCATACAAATAGCTATTATTGCTCCTGCCTTTTGCGGATTGTTTATTAGTTTTTCAACCTTAAACTGCTTAGGCTTAGGATCATTTTCCATGTATTTTAAGGACAAAAACATTCCTAGTTTTGCTCTAGTTTCTCCTTGTATTACTTTAAAACGCCAAGGTTCTGTTTTTTTGTGAGATGGTGCCCAATTACCAGCCTCCAAAACCTTTTCAATTAATTCTCTAGCTATTGGTTTACTATTGTATTGTGCAGGAAACACAGATCTCCTCTTCTTTATTATATCAAAAATCATAAATTATAATAATTTAATCGAAGTTTACATAAAACTTAACTACCCTCTAGTTTTACCTATTCTGTAGGCGGAATAAGATAGCACAAGTAAAAATAAAACTTTAATTGCAAAGAGTACATTAGTAAAGACTGATAATATTTTAGCTACTGGAGAAATCTCTTTATCATCTTCATTTCCTAAAAAGCCTATGGGCGATTGTAATAAAGAATCAACAACATAAATAATTTTACTTAACAGCAATATTAAACCCAAACAAAATAACAGAACTAAAATGCCTACAAATACATTTTTGAATTTCCCCCTTATCATTCTAAAAAAATAAATAACAAAGAAAATAAGAGCTCCTAAAAACCAAAAGAAAGGAGTATTTGAAAAAACAAAATAAGTATCGTGAATATTTATATCTATTGTTTCATCAGCTTTAAATCCATCAATTCCAAATATCAATACTAAGGTTAAAAATGATGTTAATACAGTACCTAAAAACCATAAAAATTCTTTTTTTGAAAAAGCCATAAAATATTTGTGAGTTATTACTTACTTCAAATATATCTATTTTTTATCACCCAACAACAACTGCATACAATGTTTTAAAACCGGATTTCTATTGTCTTCTTTCCAAATAACAGATAATACAGCTCGTTGTGGTATTTTCTTAAGCTCAATAAACTTTACATTCATATTAAAACCTTGCTGTAAAGAAGTAGGTACAATAGCAACTCCCAAATTGTTTTCTACCAATGTAAAAATAGTTTGCGCATGCACAGACTTGTGAGACACCTTGGGCGTAAACCCTGCATCTTCACAAATACTCATTACTGTATCATAATACAACGGACTGTAATCTTGTGAAAACAGAATAAAATTTTCTCTTTCAAACTGTTTCATTCCTTTAAAACTAGTTGCTGTAATATTATGGTTTGCTGGGACAACCACAGAAAATGTATCATTAAATACAGGCTTAATGCACAAACCCTTTGGCACCCTAACCATACGTACAAAACCAATATCTAAACCATCTTTTAAAACTGCATTTAACTGTGCGTTATTAGAGAGCTCTTCTAAACTTGTATTAATTTCTGGAAAAGCATCTTTTAGCTTCAATAACAAATCCGGAATTACAGTTTGCATAGCAGAGCCTAAAAAACCAATATTAAGCTCTCCAAACTTACCCTGACTTACCAATTTTATATGCCGTTTTATTAACTCTAAATGATTTAAAATAAATTCTATTTCATCTTTTAAGTAAACTCCGGCAGCTGTTAAGGTGACCTTTTTTTTATTCCTGATAAAAAGCTGCGTTTCCAGAATTTCTTCCATTTGTTTTATTTGCCTACTTAATCCGGGTTGTGATATAAATAAACGTTCTGCTGCTTTTCTAAAGTGTAATTCTTCTGCAACAGCTAAAAAATAATGAAAATGGCGTAACTCTATTTGATAACTCATAGTTATTAATTATTGATAAATATGATATTGGTAATCATCAAACATAATCAATAATTTTATGGTATTAAAATATATGCTATGCGTAACGCACCTAAGACTTTTAATTTTGGAGAAGATCATTTAACGGCTGGTATTGCTCTTTCAATTGCAAGAGGCACTACCAAAGGTTTAATTTCAGATTTTTCTCGTATTAAAATAAGAAACAGCAGTAAAACTGTTGCTAACATTGTAGAAAAAGGAGATCCAGTTTATGGTATTAACACAGGATTTGGACCTTTATGTACTACTAAAATATCTAAAGAAGAAACAAAAATATTACAAACTAACATTTTAAAAAGTCATAGTGTTGGTGTAGGAGAACCAATAGATAAAGAGATTGCTAAACTTATGCTTATCTTAAAAATGAATAGTCTTGCACAAGGGTATTCTGGTATAGCAGAAGCAACTTTAGACCGTATTTTATGGCATATAAATACTGATGCTATTCCTGTTGTACCTGCTCAAGGCTCTGTTGGTGCTTCTGGTGATTTGGCTCCACTTTCTCATTTATTTTTACCATTAATTGGTTTGGGTAAGGTTGATTATAAAGGTGAAGTTATAGATACCTCTTCTTTGTTTGAAAAAACAGAAATGCAAAGCCTAGACTTAGGTCCTAAAGAAGGTTTAGCACTAATTAATGGCACACAGTTTATTGCTGCACATGCAGTAAAAGTGGTAGACAAATTACAAAGTTGCCTTGCCCAAGCAGATATTATTGGTGCAATGATGATTGAAGGTTTGCAAGGCTCAATTAAACCATTTTATAATGAGCTGCACGCATTACGACCTTTTAAGGGTAATTTGTATGTTGCTAAAAAAGTAAAACGTTTGCTTAAGGGGTCTGAGATAATGGAGGATCATGCTAATTGCAATCGTGTACAAGACCCTTACTCTTTACGCTGTATTCCGCAAGTGCATGGAGCATCTAGAAATGCGTGGTTGCATTTAAAAGAATTGTTAGAGATTGAATTAAATTCGGTTACAGACAACCCTATTATTATAGATGAAGAACTAACAATTAGTGGCGGTAGTTTTCACGGCCAGCCTTTAGCTATGGCACTAGATTATGCTTGTTTAGCAGCATCTGAAGTTGGTAACATATCTGACCGAAGAATATACTTAGCTTTAGAAGGTAATAGTCCTGGAGTGCCTAAATTACTGATGAATGAAACCGGAATTAACTCTGGTTATATGATATTGCAATACACTACTGCTGCCTTGGCTAGTGAAAATAAAGGTCTTTGTTTTCCGTCTAGTGCAGATAGCATACCAACGTCTTTAGGACAAGAAGATCACGTAAGTATGGGTTCTATTGGCGGACGAAAAGCTTTGCAAGTAATTGGCAATGTAGAAAAAATATTAGCTATAGAAATGCTAACTGCTGCACAGGCATTTGAATTTAGAAAGCCATTAAAATCGGGCTTATTTTTAGAAGAAGTACATAAAAAAATTAGAGAAAAAGTTGCCTTTGCTGATAAAGACCGTGTCTTTGCAACAGACATTGAGGCAGGAATACAAATGATACAAAACCAAACCATTTTAAAAGCTATTGAAGAGGTAAAAGAACGAGAAAATTTAGAAATGGAGATTCCATTTGCTAACGAATTTGAAAACTACTAATATGAAACAAAAACTTATTGGCCCTTTTACACAACTATTACCAATGACAGGCATTGCCGTTAAAGGAGCTGTTACAGATGAAGAATTGGTAGTCATAAAAAATGGCGGTATTATAGTTAAAAACAATACTATAGTTGCTGTTGGTCCTTACAAAGACTTATTAAAACAAATAGACATTAAAAATACTTTACTAGAAGAAGTTAAAGGCGATAGCGTTTGTTTGCCTGGTTTTATAGATTCACATACACATATATGTTTTGGTGGCACCAGAGCTAATGATTATGCTATGCGTAATGCAGGCAAAACCTATTTAGAAATTTCTAAAGCTGGTGGTGGCATTTGGGATACTGTTACACAAACCAGAAAAGCTAGTATTTTAGAATTAGAAGAGGGTATTACCAAAAGAGCAAATAAACATTTAAAAAATGGTGTAACAACTATAGAAGTAAAAAGTGGCTACGGTTTATCTGTTTACGAAGAACTTAAAATGTTGCGTGCTATTAAAAATGTAGACAATAAAATTAAAGCCGATTTAATTTCTACTTGCTTGGCTGCACATATGCACCCTAAAGATTATAATGGTACCGCAAGTGAGTACTTAAAAGAAATAAGCATCTCCCTTTTCCCCCTTTTAAAAGAAGAACATTTAACAACCAGAATTGATGCTTTTATTGAAGAAGGTGCTTTTACAGCAGAAGTAATTGCACCTTACTTTAAAAAGGCAAAGGAAATGGGCTTTACAATTACAGTACATGCAGATCAGTTTTCTACTGGCGGAAGTAAAGTTGCTATAGATTTTGATGCTGTAAGTGCAGACCATTTAGAGGCTAGTACAGATGAAGAAATAAAAATTTTAGCAAAAAGTGATGTTATTTCTACAGCTTTACCTGGAGCAAGTATAGGCCTTGGCTGTGCTTTTACACCTGCACGTAAACTATTAGATGCTGGTGGTGCTGTTGCAATTGCAAGTGACCACAATCCTGGTTCTGCACCAATGGGAGATTTACTTACACAAGCTTCTATATTAGGAACTTTTCAAAAACTGAGTAATGCCGAGGTTTTATCTGGTATTACTTTTAGAGCCGCTGCTGCTTTAAGTCTTAAAGACAGAGGTGCATTAAATAATGGATTTATGGCAGATTTTATTGCTTTTCCAACATCAAACTATAAAGAAATTTTATACCAACAAGGACAACTAAAACCAAGTTACGTTTGGAAAAAAGGAACCAAAATAGATTTTTAATCTAAAAGGATAGTTCCAAACTATTTCAATATAAAAATAAATTAAAATGGATTTTAAATCTCAAATTCTTCAAGGTATTCCTAGAACATTACCCGTAAAAAGAGCATATGCAGAAGATGCTAATCACGCTCCTAAAAGAAAAGACATTCTTTCTTTAGAAGAGAAAAAGTTAGCTTTAAAAAATGCATTACGTTATTTTCCGGTTGCTTGGCACACAGAATTATCAAAAGAATTTGCAAACGAACTACAAAATTATGGTCGTATTTATATGTTTAGGTTTAAACCTGAATATGATATTTACGCCAGACCAATATCAGAATACCCAGCAAAAACACCACAAGCTGCTGCATTACAGTTAATGATTATGAATAACTTAGATCCTGCGGTTGCGCAACATCCAGAGGAGCTTATTACCTATGGTGGCAATGGTGCTGTTTTTCAAAATTGGGCTCAATACGTACTAACCATGCAGTATTTAGCAACAATGACAGAGGAGCAAACATTGCACATTTATTCTGGTCATCCTATGGGACTTTTTCCGTCTACAAAAGAAGCTCCACGAGTTGTTGTTACTAATGGTATGATGATTCCCAACTATTCCAAACCAGACGATTGGGAAAAATACAATGCACTTGGTGTAACGCAATACGGACAAATGACAGCTGGTTCTTATATGTACATTGGACCACAAGGCATTGTACATGGCACTACAATTACGGTAATGAATGCTTTTAGAAAAGTATTAAAACCTAATGAAACCTCTGCAGGTAAAATATTTTTAACTGCTGGTTTAGGTGGTATGAGTGGTGCACAACCAAAAGCTGGCAATATTGCCGGTTGTATTACAATTTGCGCAGAGGTTAATGCAGCTGCTGCAACTAAAAGACACTCGCAAGGCTGGGTAGATGTTTTAATAGATTCTATAGATGAACTTGTTGTAAAAACAAAAAAAGCACAAGAGAGTAAAGAGGTCGTTTCTATTGCTTACATTGGTAATATTGTAGAAGTTTGGGAACGTTTTTATGATGAAAACATTTTTATTCATTTAGGGTCAGACCAAACATCTTTACACAACCCGTGGGCTGGCGGTTATTACCCAGTGGGTATTTCTTTTGAAGAATCCAATGAGTTAATGAGCACCAATCCTAATACCTTTAAACAAAAAGTACAAGAGTCTCTAAAAAGACAAGTAGCTGCAATTAATAAACATACTGCAAATGGCACTTACTTTTTTGATTATGGTAATGCCTTTTTACTTGAAACATCTCGTGCAGGCGGTGATGTTATGGCAAAAAACAATATAGATTTTAAGTACCCATCTTACGTGCAAGATATATTAGGACCTATGTGTTTTGATTATGGCTTTGGACCTTTTCGTTGGGTGTGTTCTTCTGGTAAACCTGAAGATTTACAAAAAACAGATGCTATTGCTTTAAAAGTAATGGAAGAAATTAAGGCTACCGCTCCAGAAGAAATTCAGCAACAAATGCAAGATAATATTACTTGGATTAGAGAAGCTGAACAAAATAAACTGGTTGTAGGCTCACAAGCACGTATTTTATATGCAGACGCAGAGGGTAGAGCAAAAATTGCAGAAGCCTTTAACCAAGCCATAAAAACAGGAGAACTTTCTGCTCCTGTTGTACTTGGTAGAGACCACCATGATGTTAGTGGCACAGACTCTCCTTTTAGAGAAACAAGTAACATCTATGACGGCAGTAAGTTTACAGCAGATATGGCTATACACAATGTAATTGGTGATAGTTTTAGAGGCGCAACTTGGGTATCTATACACAATGGCGGTGGCGTTGGTTGGGGAGAAGTTACAAATGGTGGCTTTGGTATGGTGTTGGATGGTTCTGTAGAAGCATCAAAAAAATTAAAAAATATGCTTTTTTACGATGTAAACAACGGTATATCTAGGCGTAGTTGGGCTCGTAATAAAGAAGCTATTTTTGCCATAGAACGTGAAATGAAAAGAACGCCAGAACTTAAGGTTACTATTCCTAATTTGGTTAAAGATCATTTATTAGACAATTTATTTGCTTAGGCGTAGAATTACAATTAATTTTAAAACATTAAAAAATAACAATACCCCTTACGTTCTGTTATAAAAATAATTAATAGAACAATAGATAATAGGTATAGTTCGTTGTTAAGGAAATAGGAATTTATTTGACTAACTTTGTATAATATTAAAAAATAAAATTATGGCATTAGAAATAACAGACGCAACTTTTGACGAAGTTGTTTTAAAAAGTGACAAACCAGTTGTTGTAGATTTTTGGGCAGCTTGGTGTGGTCCTTGTAGAATGGTTGGTCCTATTATTGACGAAGTTAGTTCTGAGTACGAAGGAAAAGCTGTTGTTGGTAAAGTAGACGTAGATGCAAACCAAGAATTTGCAGCAAAATACGGTGTACGTAACATACCTACAGTATTAGTATTTAAAAATGGTGAAATGGTTAGCAGACAAGTTGGTGTTTCTCCAAAACAAGTTTACACAGACGCTATAGACGCTTTATTATAGTCTAAAGCATACAATTATAAAAAAGGGTTTGGCGTTTGTCAAACCCTTTTTTATTTTTACTACTTACCTCTATTATTTATGAAAAAATTTACGCTCCTTACTATACTAGTCTTAACCTTAGTTGGTTGTCCTCAAAACAAAGAAATACCTAAAACCTTAGCTATAGAAAAAGGCATTTCTTTTGATCTTGCTAACTACAGAAAAAAACAAATTAAGGATTTGCAATATGATTTAAATTTTTCAATTCCTAAAAATATAGAGGATCCAATACCAGCCACTTTAACAATTACTGCAAACATTACCGACTTACAATACAATCTTATTTTAGATTTCAATGAAAATAAAGACCATTTAAAAACACTTAGTGTTAACGGCAAAAGCACACCTATTAACCACACCAAAGAGCATTTAATTATAGATAAAAACGCATTAATTATAGGAGAAAATAAAATTGATATTTCTTTTAATGCTGGCGAGTTATCACTTAACAGAAACAAAGAGTTTTTATACACCTTATTGGTACCAGACAGAGCAAGCACCTTATTTCCTTGCTTAGACCAACCTAACTTAAAAGCTAATTACAACTTAACTATTACGGCCCCTAAAGATTGGAAAGTTTTATGTGGCGGTACTGAAAAAGAAAAAATAGAAAAAGAAGAGTATACCACTCATATTTTTAACACTACAGATAAAATGAGCTCTTACTTGTTTTCTTTTGTTGCTGGTAAATTTACAGAGGAAATAAAAAATCCGGGGGCTTTTGATATGCGCTTTTTATACAGAGAAAATAATAAAGAAAAAATTGCAGAGAGTACTAATGAGGTGTTTAACATTCACCAACAGTCTTTAGACTTTTTAATTAATTATACAGCGTATAATTTTCCCTTTCAGAAAATGGATTTTGCCAGTATTCCGCCTTTTCAATATGGCGGTATGGAACACGTAGGAGCAATACAATACAGAGAATCATATTTATTTTTAGACAAAAATGCTACTCAAAATCAGAAATTATCTCGTGCTAAATTAATAGCTCATGAAACATCTCATATGTGGTTTGGAGATTTGGTTACTATGCAATGGTTTGATGATGTTTGGCTTAAAGAAGTGTTTGCTAATTTTATGGCAGATAAAATTATGAATCCGCTTTTTCCTGATATAGATCATCAATTAAAATTTATGATGACACACTACCCTAGTGCTTACTCAGAAGATCGCACAAAAGGCACCAATCCTATTAAACAACATTTAGGCAATTTAAAAAATGCAGGCTCTTTATACGGTCGTATTATTTATAACAAAGCACCTATAATGATGCAGCAACTAGAAACTGTTTTAGGCAAAGATGCTTTTAAAGAAGGTATGCAAGAGTATATAAAAACCTATGCCAATGGTAATGCAGATTGGAACGATTTGGTATCTATTTTAGATAAAAAATCTGATGTAGACATAAAACAATGGTCTAACGTATGGGTAAACAAATCTGGCAGACCAGTTTTTACAGATAGTATTACCTATAAGGATAACGAAATAACCAATTTTACAATTACGCAAAAGGCAGAGGATGGCACAGATAAAGTATGGCCACAATCTTTTGCTATACAACTTGTATATAAGGACAGTGTAAAAACTATAAATACATCAATAAATGGTAAAAATCTTCAGCTAAATGAAACTATAGGACTTGCAAAACCACTGCAAATTATTTACAACGCTAACGGTTTTGGATATGGAGTTTTTCCGGTTGATGTGGCTAAGATTTCAAAAATAAAAGACATAAAAGATGCTACTGCTCGTGGTTACAGCTATATAAACTTATACGAAGTGTTTTTAAATAACAAAGTACCTGCTTTAGATGCCTTTAATGTGTTTTTAGACGGAGTAGCATCAGAAAAAAATGAACTTATTCTTAATTATATTACCGGAAGAACTAGAGATTTGTATTGGAGCTTTTTATCAGAAAAAAACAAAGAAAAAATACAAATTAGTACTGAAGATACTTTACTTAATCTAGTAAAAAGTGATAAACCAAAAACGTTTAAAAAAACTATTTTTAACCTTTATACATCCATTGCAACATCAAACAAAGCAATAGATAACTTATACGCTTTTTGGAAAAAAGAAATAAGCATACCATCATTGTTTTTAAACGAAGACGATTATACCAGTCTTGCTGGCGAATTAGTTATAAAAAATCACCCAAAGGCTACAGAAATTTTAAAAGAGCAAGAAAAGAGTATTAGCAACCCAGATAAACTTGCTAGGTTTGTGTGGCTACAACCATCTTTAAGTAACAATAGTAAAGAAAGAGATGCCTTCATGGTGTCTTTATTTGATGCCAAAAACAGAGAAAAAGAATCTTGGGTACAAAGTGCTTTAGCAAACATACATCACCCGTTAAGACAAGAAGAAAGTAAAAAACATTTAAAAGAATGTTTAAATAAGTTAGAAGAAGTACAATTAACAGGAGATATTTTTTTTCCTAAAGGTTGGCTTGCTAGTTCTATTGGTAAGTACACATCTAAAGATGCATACCAAATATTACAAGATTTTTTAAGTAAAAACCCTAACTTTAATCCTATTCTGTTAAAAAAACTTTTACAAACTACAGATGACTTAAAAAGAGCGCAAACTATAAAAAAGTAGGTTTATGAACATTAAGGACAATTTAAATGCGCAACCGTTATTAAACTTAGAGCTTTTAGCCAAGCAGGTAGTAGAAGGTTTTATTAGCGGAATACATAAGAGTCCGTTTCACGGGTTTTCTGCAGAATTTGCAGAGCACAAAATTTACAATAAAGGAGAAAGCACAAAACATATAGACTGGAAACTTTTTGCAAAAACAGATAAGTTATACACTAAAAGATATGAGGAAGAAACCAATTTAAGGTGTCATATGATTTTAGACAGTTCTGCATCTATGTATTATCCTGAAGTAAAAAAACTAAGTGTAACCAACCTTAATAAAATAGGATTTGGTGTTTTGGCTATTGCAGGCTTAATGAATATTTTAAAAAAACAGAGAGACGCAGTTGGTTTAAGTATTTATTCTGATGCTTATAATTTTTATTCCTCTGAAAAAAGTAGTGAACGTCACCACCAAATGCTTTTAGCAAAGTTGAGTGAAGTAGTAACTGATAAAAATCCGGCTCAGAAAACAAAAACATATACCTATTTGCACCAAATAGCAGAAAAAATGCACAAACGTAGTCTGGTGTTTCTTTTTACAGATATGTTTCAGACCGAAGAAGAGGACGAAAAATTGTTTGATGCACTGCAACATTTAAAATATAATAAACATGAAGTTGTACTTTTTCACCTGCTAGATAAAGAAAAAGAACTTTTTTTTAATTTTGATGATGCACCTAAGCGTTTTGTAGATGTAGAGACCAACCAGCACATAGATTTGTATGCAGAAAATGTAAAAGAAGCATACCAAAAAGAGCTAACTTCCTATCTGTCAGATATCAAATTAAAATGCGCTCAATACAAGATAAAATATGTGGCTGTTGATATTGCAGAAAATTTTGCCTCAGTTTTTAACACGTATATGGTAGAGCGACAAAAATTTTAAAAAAAATTTAAAAATTCTTTCAAAAAGTTTTGTGGAACCAAATAACCTCTGTATATTTGCAACCGCTAAACGCCACGGTCTGGTAGTTCAGTTGGTTAGAATACCTGCCTGTCACGCAGGGGGTCGCGGGTTCGAGTCCCGTCCAGACCGCAAAAACCTTCAACATTTGTTGAAGGTTTTTTTGGTTTTATACCTTTTTGAAACAGAAAAAAATAGTTTACTACAAAAAGTTTTCAGTTTCAATTCTTATTCTTTTTTTAAATCTCCCCATAAGACACATTTACAAACTTCACTTTATTTTAATGATTTATATTTGTGACTTCATCAGTTTAAAGAAAAAGTATACTTTTAAACTTTTAAAAAAAGATAGACACATATGGCATCAGGTTTTTTTGCATTATTAGATGATATAGCAGCGCTTATGGACGACGTAGCTGTAATGAGTAAAGTTGCAGCTAAAAAGACAGCAGGTATCCTTGGAGATGATTTAGCTGTAAATGCAGAAAAGGCATCTGGTTTTATATCTGACAGAGAATTACCTGTACTTTGGGCAATTACTAAAGGCTCTTTTTTAAATAAACTTATAATTCTTCCCTTTGCTTTTTTATTAAGTGCTTTTATACCCGTTGCAGTAACTGTTATTCTTGTGCTAGGCGGATTGTATTTAGCCTATGAAGGTGCAGAAAAAATATATGAATTTTTAGCTGGCCACAAACACGATACCAATGAACTCTTAGATGAAGACATTACTATTGAAGAATTACAAAAACTAGAAAAAGGGAGAATTAAATCTGCTATTTTCACAGACTTTATACTTTCTGTAGAAATTGTAATTATTGCTTTAGGCACTGTTACAGACCAGCCCATAACTACGCAAATAATGGTGGTTACTGTAATTGCAATTATTGCTACTGTTGGTGTTTATGGTATTGTTGCCTTAATTGTTAGAATGGATGAATTTGGTTTAAAACTAATAAACCTAAACGAACAAGATGATAGCTTCTCTGACAAGCTTGGAAAACTCCTTGTAAACGCATTACCGTGGGTTATAAAGTTTTTAGCTGTTGTTGGTACACTTGCTCTACTTTCTGTTGCTGGCGGTGTATTTGCACACAATATAGAATTTTTACATCACCTAATAGAGGATATCCCATTACCAGCTATGCTAAAAGAATTTTTACTAGGACTAGTAATTGGACTTTTAACCTTACCAATTATTGGTTTGTTTAAAAAGCTTTTTGGTAAAAAGAAAAAATAGCACTAAAAAACAGTACTCTTTAAAACATAAAAAAACCTTCAGCTATTAACTGAAGGTTTTTTTACTTTTATACAATTACATTAATTAATGTAATAAATAAATTTTTAGCAATAATGCAGCTTCATTAAACCTATTAGATATACCGTGCGCTACGGTACCATCAAAAAACAACAAATCTCCCCTATCTAACGTAATATCATTGCCTTTTAACGTATAAGTTGGCGCACCACTTAAAACGTAAACAAGTTCATTAGCATTTGTAGAAATTGGTTTTCTAATTGCATGCGGTTGTACGGTAATTAAATACACACGAATACTTTCTCCTTTAGAAGAGTTTGATAATAAATGTGTATACTCTAATTGTTCTGAATCTTCACGATCCTCTTTAACGCCTGTTCCGTTTTTAATAAGAATGTAATCCCCATCAATACTAGAAGAAAGTTCTAGCTCAGAAAGTTCTATCTGTAATGTTTGCATTATTTTTAGCAAAACAGGTAAAGACGGAGTTGTCCTAAGGTTCTCAATCTTTGAAATTAACCCTGCACTTACGCCCGTTCTCTTGGCAACTTGCTGCAAGGTCAAGTTTCTTTTTTGGCGAGCCAGCTTTAGCTGTCTGCCAATGTTAATCAAAATGTCATCCATAAATATTTGGTTAGTGTAATAGTATGACTATCTACAGTTTATGTGCTTCAAAAATAAGAATTATTTATTTATGCCATAAGCATTACAGCTAGGGTTTTAAATAAGAAAATAAAACAGTCTACAAACTAACCTTTTGCAAGCCACTGTCTCCTAAACTTAAAATACTAGTTGCTAGTTTTTTAGCCTCACTTTCTGAGTGCGATATATGGATAATTACAAGTTGTAACTTTTGTGCTAAATGTTGAAGTAAAAGTATAATTTCTGCCTTTGTTTCTTGGTCTAATGCACTTAAAGGCTCATCTAAACATAAAACTTGAGGACCAAAACTTAACGCCCTACCTAAAGCAACACGTTGTTTTTCTCCTCCGCTTAGATTGTTAACGGTTCTGTTTAATAAATTTTCTATACCTAATAAAGTCGCTAATTCTTGTACTTTTTCTTTAATTTTTAATTTGGACCATTTTCTTATTTTTAAGGCAAAACCAATATTCTCTGCCACAGTCATAGTAACAAATAATGCTCCGTCTTGTGGCACATACCCTATCTCTCTTTGCCCTGGAACTTCACTAGTAATGTCTATTGTATTTAGTAATATTTGCCCACTTTTAAGTTTACGCAAGCCACAAATAATTTCAATAAGCGTTGTTTTTCCACTACCCGTTTTCCCCATTAAAACTAGGTAATCGCCTTTGTAAACCTTAAAATTTATAGTAGGCAGCTTAAAATTGCCTTGCTCTATTTCTAAATCTATACATTGTAACATAGGCTAAAGTGCATTTTTTTTAGTTCCAAACATTCTAACCACCAACAAGGCTAAAAATCCAGATGCTATCATTATTAAAGACACAGCAACAGCAGCCTCTATATTACCAACAGACATTTCTAAAAACACTGTAGTAGGCAATACCTCTGTTCTCATTCTTGTTGCTCCCGCAAAAATTAAAATAGGCCCAAACTCCCCCAATGCTCTTGCCCAAGCTAAAGATGCAGCTGTTAATATTCCGTTTTTTGCTTGCGGTAACAAAATATAAAAAAAAGATTGCCGCTCATTACATCCTAAAGTTAATGCAACTTGCTCTTGTCTGTTGTTTATTTGTGAGAATGTAACATACATTGTACGCACAGCAAATGCACAAGCTACCATAAATTGCGCTATAACAACCGCATAAACGGTATAAGTTACCCTTAAATGACTTTCTATAAATTGCCCTAATGTTGTTTGAAAAAGCAACAACAAACTTAAACCAACCACTAATGGCGGTAACACAATAGGAATATCTAAAATAGCATCTATAATTTTTTTAAATCTAAAGTTATAACGCGCCATAAAATACCCAATAGGTATGGCTACCAAAACACTTAAAACCATTGTAATTGTACTACTTAGCAAGCTTAATTTTATGGCATACTGAATTTCTTTACTAGCTAAAGCATTAAAAATATGACCTGGTGTGGTATAAAAAAAATCGGCTAAAACCATTGCCAATATTAAAATTATATAGGTAGATGCCACAATGCCCATTACCAAATAAAATGGCAAGCTAGACTTTACTTTGTGTTTTATATGTTGGTTTTCTTTTTTAATATTCTATAAATTTAATTAGATATATTGTACCCGAGTTTTTTAAACACACGCTTGCTTTTAGAATTGTAAATTAAAAAATTCATAAACTCTGAAGCTTCTTTTACTTGACTAGATGATTTTAAAACACCAACGGTTACCTTTTCTGTATACCTTTTAAAAAAATCGACCTCTACAGTATCTATTTCTGTGTATTGGTTTGCCGTAACGTCCCAAATAACACCAACGTCTATGGTATTTAATTTTAAAGCATTTGCAACATCAGATACGGTTGGCATTTGTACATAAATACAATTTTTAAGTACATTCCAATCTCCAGATTGTAATAGCATATTTCTTGTAACACTACCTATAGATGCTGCATCAGGATTTGCAATACCAAATTTAATACCCTCTTTACACACTTCTGTAATATTACTTATCTGTTTAGGGTTATTTTTTGCAACAGCAAGTACTGGCGTAATTGCAACCAACGGTTTACTCTCTTTTATTAAGTTATACTTTATTGCTTGCTGCATATAACTTGCATCTGCAGATAAAAATAAATCGCCCTGCTTTGCTATTCTTAAATTTGACAATAATGTTCCAGAGCCTCCGTATTGCAAATCTATTTGCACTCCTGTTTCTTTATAATACACTTTTGCCACTTCTTCTAAAGCAGGTTTAACTACGGCTGCACAATACAACAAAAGCGATTTTTGCTCCTGCTTATTTTTACACCCAATCAATAAAAAAAATAAAGTTAAGGCAGCTACAAAGCTACTTTTACTCGCACTTACCATTTGCAAATATTAAACTACTAAATTAAAAGTTTTACAGCAAAACAATCACTTTTCCTTTGCTAATCTCTTTTTTATTTAATTTGAAGATTAAAAACAGAAATAACAGTTTATTTTTGAAGTATAAAATTGCAAAATGAACAACTTTAAAAAACCAGATTCTTCTTTATGGCAAGGCCGAAAATCCAACGGCGATTTATATATTCATGAAAAAGTAATCTGCGTAGATGCTATAAAAAAAGAAAGCGCTAAAACTTTTGCTATTTTAAGCTATGCTTGTGATGAAGGTGTTAAACGCAACCAAGGTAGAGTTGGCGCGGTTACTGGCCCAGAAGCTATAAAAAAGCAATTAGCTAAAATGCCAAATCATTTAAAAAATAATACACAATTTTTAGATGTTGGCACTGTATTTTGTGTTGATGATAATATGGAGCAAGCACAACAAACGCTAGCTAAAACTATTACAACTTTACTAAAAAATAATACTTTCCCTATTGTTTTAGGTGGCGGACACGACATAGCATATGGTCATTACAATGGTATTTTTAATGCGATTGAAAAAGATAAAACTATTGGTATTATAAATTTTGATGCACATTTTGATTTAAGAGCCAATACTAACGGATATAATTCTGGCACACCATTTTATCAAATAGCTGAAGATTGTAAAACCAACAATACTACTTTTAATTATTTGTGTTTAGGGATTAGAGATGACGCCAATGATGCTTCTCTTTTTACAACAGCTAATAAACTTGGTGTAACGGTTATTAAAAATGAAGACTTTAATCTTCATCAATCTAAAAAAATACAAGAACAAATTTCTACTTTTATAAATAGTGTAGATGTTGTGTATACCACTATAGATTTAGATGGGTTTTCATCTGCTTATGCAGCTGGAGTTAGTGCCGCATCACCAATGGGTTTTTCTCCAGATATTGCATTGCAATGCTTACAGACTATTATAAAATCTGGCAAACTTATAAGTTTAGATATTGCAGAAATGAACCCTACATATGATATTGATAACCAAACAGCAAAATTAGCTGCCTCAATAGTACACACGGTTATACATAGCGCATAAAAAAAGAGGCCAATTCGCCTCTTTTTTATTTATGAAATTTATAAATATTACTCCATCCAAGATTGGTAATAAGTACCATTATCTATATCTAACGCTAATTGCGTTAATTGTAGTGGTTTAAAAGTATCTATCATTACTGCTAATTCTTCAGTTTTAGATTTTCCAATACTAGCCTCATAGGTTCCTGGGTGCGGACCGTGAGGTATGCCAGCCGGATGCACAGAAATATATCCTTTATCTATACTTTTTCTGCTCATAAAATCGCCATCTACATAATACAAAACCTCATCAGAATCTATATTAGAGTGGTTGTATGGTGCAGGTATAGACTGTGGGTGATAATCATATAATCTTGGTACAAAAGAGCACACTACAAAAGCGCTAGTTTCAAAAGTTTGGTGCACTGGTGGCGGTTGGTGTACTCGCCCAGTTATAGGTTCAAAATTATGAATAGAAAAAGCATACGGAAAATTGTAACCATCCCAACCAACAACATCAAACGGGTGAGATGCGTATGTTAAGTGGTGTAATTGTCCTTGTTTTTTCACTTTTATTAGAAAGTCGCCCTTTTCATCATATGTTTGTAAATTTTCTGGCAGTTTAAAATCGCGCTCACAAAAAGGAGAATGCTCTAAATGCTGTCCAAACCAGTTTCTATATCTTTTAGGTGTATAAATTGGGTGATAAGATTCTGTTACCAACAAACGGTTTTCTTCTGTATCAAAAGCTATCTGATATATCATTCCACGCGGAATAACAATGTAATCTCCATATTCAAAAGGAATTTCACCCAACATTGTTTTTAATGTTCCGGTACCTTCGTGAATAAACAAAAGCTCATCTGCATCTGCATTTTTATAAAAATAATCTGTCAAGGATTTTTTTGGGGCAGCCAAACCAACGTGTACATCATTATTAAACAACACGGTTTTTCTACTTTCTAAATAATCATCTTCTGGTCTAATATCAAAACCTTTTAACAATCTAGATTTAATATTATGAGCCACTGCAGCTTTTGGAGATACATCTATAGTTTCACCAACCTCTTTTACCATTGTAGGCCTGTGCATATGGTACATTAACGATGACATACCGTCAAAACCAATGGTTCCAAACAGTTGCTCGTAATGCAAAGTCCCATCTTCTTTTTTAAAAATGGTATGTCTTTTAGGTGGTATTTTTCCTAATTTATGATATAACGGCATATTTCTATTGTTCTTTGTAAATAGACAATAAAAGTACAATAATTTGAACTTTATCTAAAAAATAAGCCTAAAATTATATAATTAATAAATTAAAGATTTTTGGGTATAAAAAAAGCCTTCCAATAGGAAAGCCTTTCATTGGTTGATACCATCTAAAATGGTTTTCAACATTGCCTCAAAATTAATTGAGACACAACACAACACCACAAAGATAGTAAAGGTTTTTAATATTTAAAGTTTTATGTGTAAAATACCCGTTTTACCTCTTTTTTATTAAGTTATTTTTCAATCAAAAAAAACCATTTAGACTACAGTATTTAACTAAAATACCACCCATTAGAACATTCCAAAACCTTATTTTTGCTGCACAAAATTAAAACAATGACACTACTTTTAATGGCTGCAGGTAATGGTAGCAGATACGGAAAATTAAAACAATTTGATGATCTTGGCCCACACCACGAATTTCTTATGGAATTTAGCATTTTTGATGCTATTAAATATGGCTTTACACATATAGTTGCTATAACTAAAAAAGATAAAGTTGACTATTTACAGGAGCATTTAGCCAAACGCTTGCCAAGCAATATAAAGTTAGATGTTTTAGCTCAAGAAATTTCTGATGTTCCAGAAGGTACAAGTTACACCACAGAACGATTAAAGCCATGGGGAACTGCACACGCAGTTTGGACTGCAAGAAATGTAATAAACGGTTCGTTTGCTGTGTTAAATGCTGATGATTTTTACGGCAGTTTAGCTTTTAAAAATGCAGCTAAAATTATGCAAACTAGTACTGCTGACACGTACGGACTAATATCTTACACACTAAAAGATACATTGTCTACTCACGGCTCTGTATCTAGAGGTGTTTGCAAAATAGACAATGGTATTTTGACTAAGGTTGAAGAACGTTTAAAACTAGAACAGCAAGGAGAAAAAATAATAGATACCAATACAGGAATTGAGTTTACAGGGAACGAAGAAGTTAGTATGAATTTTTGGGTTTGTGACACCTCTATATTTAGAACTATAGAACAAGCTTTTAAATTGTTTCTTCAAGACGAAGAAAAGATCAAATCCAGTGAAGTTTTCTTGCCTTTTATTATCCAGGAAATGATTAGCAAACACAAACTAAACGTACCTGTAGTAAATTCTGAAAGTAATTGGTTTGGCGTTACCTATGCAGAAGACAGAGCAATGGCGGTTTCCAAGCTTGCTGAAATGACGAAAAATGAGGATTACCCATTTAACTTATAGAACATAAATTAAAAACTATGTCAATAGAACCTGCTAAAATTTTAAGTCATTTTGCTATTCCTAAAGAAAAGTATGCTTTTAAAACTATAAACAACGGGCTTATTAATGACACGTATTTGGTTTTAAATACCAACAAACCTGTATATATTTTGCAACGCATTAATAATAATGTGTTTAAAAATGTAGCTGGTATAATGCAAAATATAGATAAAGCACTAAATGTATTAAATAGTAAAAACTATACTAGCGTTGCTGTAGTTAAGACTAAAAAAAACACAAGTTACCACAAAGAAAATGGGTTTTGGAGAGTGCTTTCTTATATTGATGACAGTGTAACCTATAACACAACAACTAAGAATAGTATTGCTTTTGAAGCAGGTAAAATTATAGGAGAATTTCACTACTTATTAACCTCTGAAGATGTAACAAATTATCAAGATACAATTCCTGATTTTCATAATTTAATACACAGAAATAATCAGTTTTTTGATGCTTTAGAAAAAGCCAAAAAAAATCGTGTTTCTGCAGCAAAAGAAGCTATAGATTTTGCTGAAGAGTTGTTACCAGACTTATTAGATTTTTGCTTTACAGAATTACCAATTAGGGTTTGCCATAATGATACTAAATTAAATAAC
Source organism: Cellulophaga sp. RHA19 (assembly GCF_002813425.1). Taxonomy (NCBI): domain Bacteria; kingdom Pseudomonadati; phylum Bacteroidota; class Flavobacteriia; order Flavobacteriales; family Flavobacteriaceae; genus Cellulophaga; species Cellulophaga sp. RHA19. The sequence continues at coordinate 1,450,280 of NZ_PHUL01000001.1, read as the reverse complement.
ATTTTATTTTCTAAAACAACAGATAAAGCATTATGTTTAATAGATTTAGATACTTTAATGAAGGGCTACTTTTATTATGATTTTGGTGATGCCGTACGCACTATTGTAAACACAGCGCTTGAAGACGAAAAAGACTTATCTAAAATAACATTTAACAAAGAACTATTCATCTCTTTTATAGACGGTTTAAGTCTCCATAAAAGTATACTAACCAAAGAAGAAATAGATAGTTTACCCCTTGGGGCAGTATTTATGCCTTTTATACACGGCTTACGTGCACTTACAGATTACTTACAGAATGATGCTTATTACAAAGTTGCTTATCCTAACCAGAATTTAGATAGATGTTTTAGTCTTTTTGATTTTTCTAAAAAAGCATTAGATAATGTTAGTTTTATGCAGCAAGCTTTACATGAAAAAATGAATTAAATTAAAATAACATTTTCCTTATTCTATTTCTATTGCGTTTCTTTGCTTAAACGCAAAAACTATTTATGAGCTTTAACATTGTATTATTTGAACCCGAAATACCTAATAACACAGGCAACATTGGTAGGCTAAGTTTAGCTTCTGGTTCTACATTGCACTTGGTTAAGCCGTTTGGTTTTGAGTTGGATGATAAAAGAGTTAAACGCGCTGGTCTTGATTATTGGAAACATCTAGATTTAAAAATTTACGATAGTATTGACCATTTTTTTGAAGTTCATTCTGATAAAAAGTTTGCATTTTTATCAGCAAAAGCAGAAAAAAATTATTACGAAATTGATTACGAGGACAATATGTTTTTTGTTTTTGGAAAAGAATCTAAAGGTTTACCTAAAAGCGTTGTAGAAAAATACAAAGATTCCCTTTACAAAATACCTCTTTTTAGCGAGCATATTAGAAGTTTAAATTTGGCAAATGCAGTTAGTATTGTAATTTACGATGCAATAAAATCTAAAAAACTGTAGTTTTTATGACAAAAACAGTCAAAATATAAACTTTAATTACTTTTTATAAGTACTTTTAAAGCTTATCATATTTAAATAACCTTAACCATTAATATCTTATAATTTAAGAATGAAATCATTTACAGTACAAGAAATCAGCGAACTTTTAGAAGGAGAATTAGTAGGTAATACTACACATAAAATAGAAGGCGCAGAGCAAATAGAAAAGGCTACCGAAAATCAAATTACTTTTATAGGTAGTGTAAAATATGTTCGTCTTTGGAAAAACTCTAACGCAAGTGTTGCTATTGTAAATGATAATTTAAAAATAGAACCAAGAGAAAATACAGCGTTAATAAAAGTAAAAAATGCCGACATTTCTTTAGCTAAACTTTTAGAAGCTTTTGATCCTGGAAAACCTGTTTTTGATGTAGACATACACCCAACTGCTGTTGTAGATAGTACTGCAACAGTTGGGGCGGGAACAAAAATTGGTGCCGGCTGCTATGTAGGCAAAAATGTTGTTTTAGGAGAGGGTGTTATTTTATACCCAAATGTTACTGTTTTAGATGATTCTACTATAGGTAACCAAACAGTAATGTGGTCTGGAACTGTTGTTAGAGAACGTAGTGAAATTGGAGCTCGTTGTACTTTTCATATTAATGTTAGCATTGGCGCAGATGGGTTTGGGTACAGACCAAGTGATGACGGTAGAGGCTTAGTTAAAATACCACAAATTGGAAATGTAGTTATTGGTAATGATGTAGAAATTGGAGCCAACTCTTGCGTAGATCGTGGTAAATTTAGCTCTACAGTGGTTGGTGACGGTTGTAAAATAGATAACTTAGTACAAATTGCTCACAACTGTGTAATGGGCAGGTCTTGTATTATGGCAGGCCATAGTGGTTTAGCTGGTTCTGTTACTTTAGGTGACGGTGTTATTATTGGTGGTAGCGCATCTATAAAAGACCATACTACTATTGGTTCTGGTGCTATTGTTGGCGCAGGATCTGGAGTTATGGGGAATATTGCACCTGGAAAAACTGTTCTAGGCTACCCTGCACAAGACTCTAGAGATATGCTAAAACAATGGGTTGTAATGAAAAAACTTAGTAGAAATTAAAATTGATGATAAACTATAACGGTAAAATATTTAGACCCGCTAATAGTTCTGTAAATTCTGAGACTTCTAATGACACCGTTTTTATATACAAACAAGATGGCGCCATAGTAACATCTAACTATACAGGTGGAAAAATAAAAAAAGGGCATTTAATTGGCTTGGTTAATGCTAGTGGTATTATTGAAATGAGATACCACCAAGTAAACACAGATAACCAATTAATGACCGGAAAATGTACGTCTACGCCAGAAATTTTACCAAATGGAAAAATTAGATTGCACGAAAAATGGCAATGGACCTCTGGAGACAAATCTACAGGAAACTCTATTCTAGATGAAGAATAGAGTTTTTTGCTTTTAAAAATGCTTTAAACTAAATAGTATGACTTAATTTTGCACCTTAATTTTAGAGAAAATGAGTAGAATTGAGAACATAGAAAAAGAAATTTCTGAATTAAGACAAGCACTTCAAAACCATAAGCTTTATACCAATTTAAAAGATGTAAACGATATTAAAGTTTTTATGGAAAACCACGTTTACGCGGTATGGGATTTTATGTCTCTATTAAAAGCTCTTCAAAAAAACTTAACTTGCACAGATACTCCTTGGGTACCTGCTAGTAATCCAACATTAGCACGGTTTATTAATGAAATTGTACACGGAGAAGAAAGTGACATTAATGAACTTGGTGAACCTAAAAGCCATTTTACAATGTACTTAGATGCAATGCACCAAATAGGAGCAAATACCAATTCTATTGAAAACTTCATCAATCTTATACTTCAAAAAGAACCTGTTTCATCTGCTTTAAAAAAAATAAACCTAGACACTACTGTAGCTAGTTTTGTAAACTATACTTTTAAAATAATTGGCACAAATAAACCACATTTAATTGCTTCGGCATTTACGTTTGGAAGAGAGGATCTTATACCAGATATGTTTGTAGAAATTCTTAAAAATGCTGATGCAGAAAATAAACATTACAACAAGTTAACGTATTACTTAGAAAGGCACATAGAGTTAGATGGTGATGAACACGGACCTTTATCTTTACAAATGATTTCTGAATTATGTGGTGATGACGACACTAAATGGCAAGAAACTTTATCCGTAGCCAAAGAAGCATTGCAGCAACGCATATCTCTTTGGGATGCCATTAGTAATTTAATTGAAGCTAATAAAAATAGTATGACCCTTGCTTAATAATTAAGAGAATTTTCTTTTAACACTCGTTTATTAGCAAATATGTTTTTTAAATAAAATGTAGCTCGTATTCCAAAAAAAGCAGAACCAAACCAACCAATGTTAAATGAACTTTAAAAAAGGCTCATTTATTACACATCTTAAAAACCCTAAAGTCTAAGCAATTTTTATTTTTTTTGTACTACATAAATTAGCTGGCTAATTTATAATAAAACCAAAGCTAAAAAACTGGTTTAAAAACAATAAGTAGTTCGTCTAATAAATAACTCTTAACTGTTAATTTAACAACAAAAATTTACTACGTGGCAAGGTATTTGCTATCTTTATCTTAAAATTTTTAAAGTTATTTAATGCGTTTTTCTGTCCTCACATTATTAATAGTTCTATTTTTTGCCGCACCAGTTGTGGCACAAGAAACGACTGTGATACCTTTAAAAATTGAAGCAAAAAAAGAAGTAAAAACAGCTCCGCCTGTTACTATCATAATTCCAGAGCCTAAAAAGCAACCCAACAATACTAACTTTTTAGATTCTATGATGAAACCTAGGATAGATATGACTCCAGATAACAGACTTGTTAAACCTGGGCGTGATGTTAAATTAAATCCGCGTTTAGGTTTTGAAGAAAAAAAAGACTCTAAATCTTTTCACGGAGACCAATATTTAGGTGATGTAAAAACTACTGGAAAATTTGTTGGCATTGTTTGTAGAGATCACGAATATGTAGATGGCGACCGCGTAAAAATTTATGCAGACGGCAAAGTAATAGAACACAACCTAATGCTAGGCGGCGCTTTTAAAGGTGTAAACCATACATTAAAAAAAGGGTTTAATCGCATAGATTTTGAAGCATTAAACCAAGGTACATCTGGACCAAATACTGCACAAGTAAATATTTATGACGACACTGGAAAAGTTATATCCTCTAAAAAATGGTTGCTTTCTACAGGGTCTAAAGCTACTATTATTGTAATACAAGAGTAAGTCACTCCCTACCAATAAAAGCTAATGCAAGCTTAATATCATTATAATCTACTTTTTTATTTAAGGCTTCAAAAATAGCTTTTAAACTAACAGGCTCACCTTTTTTCTGCTTGCCTTTAGCCTTTTCTACATCTTTAATTATTTGTTCTTTAGGTTGATAAAAACTAAAATCCTCCTCCGGATAATCTTTACACAATTTAATTAAATGTCCTGCAATTGTCCCAGTAGACAGTCCTCTTTGATCTGCAATTTCCTCTAGAGTTAGCTTTTTTCTAAAATAATCTAAGGTAACATCATAGGTAGAATCTTTTTTAAGCTTCTTGTCTATAATTTTTTTAGCGTGCTTTTCTATAGCTTTTATATTGGTTAAGCCACCGCAATCGACTACAAATTTAATTGCTTCTTCTTCTAAACCATCTAAGGTATATTTTTTATCTGCTTCATCAGATAGTTCTAAAAAGCGCCTATCTGCTTTGTGCGCCAAACCATCTACCTGCAAAGCCATTTCATTAAAACCTAAAAGCTTTAAATTCTCAATATTTTTTAAACGAGACAAGGCTACATAACCCTGACCTTTTTCAAAGGTTTTAGATAGGTCTATAAGTGCACCATCTAACGTCATACCCTGACATTTATGTACTGTTATTGCCCAAGCTAAACGCAAAGGTATTTGGTCTAAACTAGCCAAAACTTTTCCGGTATCGTCCTGCACACCCCAATTCTCTTGCTTTACAGAAATTCGCTTCCCTTGAGCAGTTTTTACAACAGGAAATCCATCATCATTAAAACTAACAATAGTACCTAAAGTACCATTTACATAACCTTGTTCTTGATTGTTGCGCACAAACATAACCTTGGTATGCATTTTTAGCTCTAATTCTTCTTTAGCTAAAACTGATTTTTTTAAAGTCTCTACCAGTTTTTTGTTTCCTTTAGTTGTAGCCTTAAATCTTTTAACCTTACCTTTTAATTGTTGTAAATGCTCGTTATTAATCTGATCTACATCATAATTGTGTGTAAACAATTTGGTTGGCTCATCATCTTTACTAAAAGTATTTTGTTCTGCCATTTTAAGTTCTTCAATACTCTTTTTAGATATTTTTCCTATTCTAATTTCGTTTAAAATAGTATTTAAAATATCTTCATTTGCTTGTCTATATTGCTCTGTTAAATAACAAACATTAAATTTGGCAGCAACCCAAGCAGCAGACATAAACGCAAATTTATCTTTACTTTTTTCATTTTGATTACCTATTGGTGGTAACTGAAAAAAATCGCCACAGACCACAACTTGTATACCTCCAAAAGGTTCATCATTTTCTTTAAAAAATTGTAAAACAGTATCTACCATATCTAACTGTTTTTTATGCAGCATAGATATTTCATCAATAATTAAAATTTTTGCATTTTCTAAATGTTCTTTAAGGTACTTTTTCTCCTTCATAGAATTTAGATTGGCTCTGGTAAGTTGTTCTTTTATACCAAAACCAGCCCAAGAATGTATGGTCATTCCATTCATATGCGTAGCCGCAATACCTGTAGATGCTGTTATAGCAACTGGTATTCTACGCTTTTTTAAATAGGTAATGTACTGGTTTAAAACATATGTTTTACCTGTACCTGCAGAACCTGTTAAAAATACATTTTTACCAGATTTTAATAATGCTAGTGCTTTTTGTTGTTGCAATGGTTTATGTGTTATGCAGAATAACCTTGATATTATTCCAATTTACAATATCATTATAAATTTTAAGATATAAAAATAAGATAGCTTTTTACTTCTAGTTTTTGCGTGATAAAAACTTACCAACTACCACTTGCTCCCCCTCCACCGGAGCTTCCTCCTCCACCAGAAAAACTACTAGAACTACTACTAGAGCCGCTACTACTGTAACTACTGTATGAGCTGCCTGAAGAACCACCACCAACTCTTGTGGAGCCAATACTTTTTATTGACGTAATAAAAGAATCATAATCGCTCTTAAATAATGAAAAAGACAATTTAGTTTTATTTTTTACTACAAGATTTATAACTGCAATTACTGTACAAGTTATAACAAACAAGCCAACAGAAACACACAAAAGTAATACTGTATTAGATTCTAAAAATGGCTTAACATTAAAACCATTTTTTTGTAATATTCCAAAAACAACAACTCCCAGCAGTACAAAGCCAACACAAAAATACAGTGTATAAACTAGTAAGTTTATTGTAAAAAAAATAAATCCAATTTCTGCTGTAAAAAACTTTTTAAAAATTTTTAGTGCTGTTTTTACTGACTGATAAATAATAAAACCACCTGCAATTAAAAAGAAAAAACCAAAGATGGATAATACTATGTTTGCAATTCTATTTTGTTTACGATCTCTGTCTTTTATTAGCTCTTTAAATTTATCTAAAGCTTCTGGGTTTTTAATAAAGTTTATCAATTGGTCTGTAGCTTTGTTTATACCGGTAAAATATGCTCCTGTTTTAAACTCAGGAATCATAGTATCCTCTATAATTCTCTTTGCTACTATATCTGTAATATACGGTTCTAAACCGTAACCAACTTCTATTCTAACCTCTCTATCATAACTAGAAAACAGAATTAAAATACCATTATCTTCCTTTGCTTGCCCTAGTTTATTTTGGTTAAATGTTTTATTTGCAAAATCTTCTATGTTTTGTCCGTTTAAAGAATTGACTGTAAGCACCACCAACTGCGTAGTTGTTTCTGTTTCAAAATTAGTCAGTTTATCACGTAAAATTTGTACTGCTTCTGTCTCAAATACCTCTGCATTATCAGTTACTATATCTTTAATTACAGGATACTCATAATCTTGTGCAGAACCAATAGCAGTAAAACAAACAAGAAGTAAAAAAACTATTTTTTTAATCATACTTAATTACTCTACTTCTCCAGGATGGTATGTTTTTTCTGCTTGTTTTAAAACATCATCTTTGTAAAAAGCTACCGTTTTAAATTTCATATTTATGTACGCATCAGTTTGGTCATTAAAATGTGGCGAAGCAGGATCTCCACTTTGTCCGCCAGCCAAAATTGTCTTAGCTTTTACTTTTTTTCCAAACTCTACCGCTGCAACAAAACTATTACCACGAGTACCATATATTTTTTTAGTATTATTGGTATAGCTAACACCGTAAGCTGCTAAAGCTCCCCAACGACCCGATGCAAAACCAACTGCAACACTCGGCTCATTATCATTAAAAGCTTGTTTTATATCGCCATTTAAACGTTGATATCTGTTTACCTCTCCCCACGGAATATTCCAAGTTCCAAAGTCTGACTCTAATTTTTTAATAACAGCTCTAAAAACTGATAAACGCTCAGCCATTGGTGAAGCAGACCCAAAGTAGATCATTGCCTCCATATCACTCATTTTATGTGGTCGTTTTCCGTTTCTACCATACAGGGTGCCATAATAATGTGCTAATGTCATTGCTACAGATTCTTTTGAAGTTTTATAATCCCAGTTGCGTAGCTCCTCTATTGGCAAACTTAAAAGTTTAGTTCTGTCTGTTTTGTCATACGCTTCAATTAAACCCGGAATTAAAGCTTTAAAAGCAGGTAAATAAGGATCGTGTGCTAATTTTATAAGACTATCTAATGTGTACTCTTTTCTGTCTTTTAATAAACTTATTGCGTGTACGCCTCTAAAGTTTTCTTGATCTTTAGACATATATTTAGGATAATTTTCTCTTTTTGGACTGTTTTCTAATGCTGCTGTATAAGGTGTAGAATTACAGTTTTGCAACCATCCGTTGTTAGGGTTTAAAAGCAAAATATTCTCATCTACGGTATGCAACCCTTTCCAATCTGTTTGCGGATTACTACCATCTACTGGCTTAGTATAATCAAAAACAGTATCGCGCACTGGCACAAAATTACCGTGAAAATAAGCTATGTTGCCTTCTGTATCTGCGTAAACTGTATTGTTAGATGAGTTGGTACGTATATCCATCATTTCTCTAAAACCCTTATATCCATTTTGTTTAGTTCTAATGTAAGACTGTTCTAATGCTTTTACAGGTTCCCACATCATAGCAGAAGCTGTCCATTTACCATCAGCTTTATGTGTAATTGGTCCGTGATGCGTTCTGTATGTTTTAAATGTTTTTTGTTTGATAGATTCACCAACCTTATACTTTAAAGTAACCGAATCTTGAGCAACATCTCTAAGTTCTTCTCCGTACTGGTATTTTAAATCGCCCTTAAGATTTACAATAGTTTCTTTAAACTCATCCATAACATCTGTGTATGTAGATGTGTGCATCCAACCTGTTTTTTCATTAAAACCTTGGTATACAAAAAACTGTCCCCAGGTAACTGCTCCGTAAGCATTTAAACCTTCTTCACTAACCACGTGAACTTCTCCTCTAAAGAAAAATGAGGTATGCGGATTAATCAAAAGCATTGCATTACCAGACTGTGTTAAGTCGCCAGATATTGCTATTCCGTTAGATCCTTGCGGTTCTAACTCTGCTTTTTCTTCTTCAATTTTTAATTCTGTTGCTTCAGGAATTTCCATATCACCCTCATAAAAAGCTTTTATTTTTCGTGTAGAAATTCTTTCTATATCACCACCAATAGAGCCTTCACTAAAATACATTGGCATCCAAGGCTCAAACTTAGTTAACAACCTAGGTGTAACCTCTGGGTGCGTGTGTAAATAATAGTTAATGCCATCTGCAAATGCATTGCACAACTCCTTTAACCATTCTGGGCTTTTATTATAGTTTTCAATTGCCTCTTCTTCTGTCATAAATAATTTAGCTCGCAGATCACTATACAAAGCTTCTTCACCATCTACCTCTGCCAACCTACCAGTTGCCCAAATGTAATTTTGTTCTACACGGTTAAAATCGTCCTCACATTGCGCATACAACAAGCCAAAAACAGCATCAGCATCTGTTTTACCATAAATATGTGGCACACCAAATGTATCTCTAATTATAGTAGTGTTGTCTGCATGTGCTTGCCAACGGTTAAAATTTTCATTTTGTTTGGTTGCTTGTTTACAACCGACTAACAAGCTTAAAAACACAAGGGTAAATACACTAATTTTCATCTGAAAGAGCTATTAAAAATGGTTTGTGTGAAAATACTAGACTTCTGTTTTAAAAACTAATTTTAAAGGTTTTTTTAAGTTGATAACCTTATTAATAAAGCAGATAACTAAAATTAAGATAGATTTAAATTACCTTGCATATAAATTGAAAATAGAACGATGGCAGAGAAAAAAGTAAGCATTTTAACCGCATTTAAAACTATAATTTGGCCTAGACGAAAACTTGTTTTTATTGGTCTTTTATTAATTGTGATAAGCAAAGCAGCAAGTTTTGTTGCGCCAATATCTCTTAAATATTTAATGGATGATATTGTACCAAATAAAGACATTCCTTTTTTAAAGATTTTAGTTGCATTGGTAATTGCTGCTTTTTTGGCACAAGCAATAACATCATTTTTACTTACCAAAGTATTAAGTATACAGGCACAGTATTTAATATCTGAGTTACGAGCTCAAGTACAGAAAAAAGTATTGTCTTTACCTATTAGTTTTTTTGACAATAACAAGTCTGGCGCATTGGTATCTAGAATAATGAGTGATGTAGAAGGCGTACGTAACCTAATTGGCACAGGCTTGGTACAACTAGTTGGCGGTACAATTACCGCAGTAGTATCTGTTGTTTTATTGGTGCAAATTAGTTTAACAATGACGTTAATGGCATTTGCACCCTTAATTTTATTTGCCTTTATTTCTATAAAAGCATTTAAAATTATACGTCCTGTTTTTAGAGAGCGAGGAAAAATAAATGCAGAAGTAAAAGGTAGGTTAACAGAAACTTTAAGCGGAGTTAGGGTTATTAAAGGTTTTAATGCCGAAGAACAAGAAAATAAAATTTTTGAAAAAGGCGTTGCCAAATTATATAAAAATGTAAAAAAGAGCTTAACGGCAACTGCTGTAATGACAAGTTCTTCTACTTTTTTACTAGGACTTGCAACCACAGGGATTATGATGGGCTATGGCGGTTATTTATTAATTACGGGCGACTTAACAACGGGTGAGTATTTTCAGTTTACATTTTTACTTGCTCTTATGGTTGCTCCTATTGTACAGATGAGTAATGTTGGTAGCCAGCTTACCGAGGCTTTAGCTGGTTTAGACCGTACAGAGGAACTTATGAATATGACGGCAGAAGCAGATGAAAAAGACCGTACAATTGTATTAAATGATATTAAGGGTGATGTTGCGTTTAGCAATGTATCTTTTGCTTATGAAGAAGATAAAGAAGTTATTACCAATGTAAATTTTGCTGTAAACTCTGGTAAAGTAGTTGCTTTGGTTGGTAGTTCTGGCTCTGGAAAATCTACTATTGCTGGCCTAGCTGCTAGTTTTTTAAATCCGGATAGCGGTACAATTACTATAGATGGGAACGATTTATCTAAGGTTGATTTAAATAGTTTTAGACAACATTTAGGTGTGGTTTTGCAAGACGACTTTTTGTTTGAAGGAACCATACGTAATAACATCCTTTTTCCTAGGCCAAATGCTACAGAAGAAGAACTTTTAAACGCCGTTAATGCTGCCTATGTAAATGAATTTACAGACAGGTTTGATGATGGTTTAGAAACTTTAATTGGAGAACGTGGAGTTAAATTATCTGGCGGACAACGCCAACGTATTGCTATTGCTAGAGCTATTTTGGCCAATCCTAAAATATTAATTTTAGATGAAGCCACCTCTAATTTAGATACAGAGAGTGAAGCCTTAATACAAAAAAGTTTAGCCACATTAACCCAAGGAAGAACAACATTTGTTATTGCACATAGATTAAGCACTATACGCAAGGCAGACCAGATTTTAGTGATAGAAAATGGTAAAATTGCAGAAAGCGGTACTCACGATGAACTTATTGCAAAAGAAGGACGTTACTTTAACTTGTTTACTTACCAAGCAAGGATATAACAAAAAAGACTATTACAAGTAAAAAGCTCAAATTCTAAAATTAAGAATTTGAGCTTTTTTATATTTTTAGTTTAATTGATTTTAACTCTCTGGAGCCAACTCAACTTCTAAGCCATCTAAATCTGGCGTCATATGTATTTGACAACCTAACCTGCTGTTATCTTCTACATTAAAAGCTTCTGCTAACATTGCATCCTCATCATCAGACATTTCTGGCAAATTGTGAGCAGACTTAACATAACACTGACAAGAAGCGCACATTGCCATACCACCGCAAATACCAATTGTACCCTCTGGAGCAAGCTCGTAAGAACGTACAACCTCCATTAAGTTCATATTCATATCAGTTGGTGCATCTACCTCGTGTAAAACACCTTCTCTGTCTGTTATTTTTAATTTAATATCACTCATTATTCTATTGCTTTTACAACTGCTTTAGGTGCTTCTTTTTTAGTACCATCAAAACCAGACACACCACCAACGGTAGTATATTTCATAACATATTTTTTATCCGGATATATTTTTTGGTAGGCGCTTTGACACATTAATGTAGCTTCATGAAAACCACATAATATTAATTTTAATTTTCCTGGATATGTATTTACATCTCCAATAGCATAGATACCAGGTATGTTTGTTTGGTAATCTAAAGCATTGTCAACTTTTATTGCATTTTTTTCTATCTCTAATCCCCAATCTCCTATTGGACCTAGTTTTGGAGACAGTCCAAATAATGCTATAAAATTATCTACCTCTAAAACAATGTTTTCTTCTTCTCCTGTTTTTTTAATTTCTACAGCAGTAAGTGTATCACCACCTTTTAAACCAACTATTTCTGCTGGCGTTACAAGATTAATTTTACCCGCATTTTTAAGTTGCTGTACTTTTTCTACCGAGTCTAAAGCTCCTCTAAACTCATTTCTTCTATGCACCAAAGTAACCTCAGCAGCTACATCAGCTAAAAAAATACTCCAATCTAAAGCAGAATCTCCTCCACCAGCTATAACTACTTTTTTATTACGATAAACTTCTGGGTCTTTTATCATGTAAGCAACACCATTATCCTCAAACTTTGTTAAGTTTTCTAACAGCGGTTTACGTGGTTCAAAACTACCTAAACCACCTGCAATTGCAACAATTGGCGCGTGGTGTTTTGTACCTTTATTTGTAGTTACTATAAAAGAACCGTCTTCTTGTTTTTCTATAGTTTCTGCACGTTCACCCAAAGTAAAACCTGGCTGAAACGCTTTTATTTGTTCCATTAGATTATCTACCAAATCACCAGCCAATACTTCTGGAAAACCAGGAATATCATAAATTGGTTTTTTAGGGTAAATCTCAGAACATTGCCCGCCTGCTTGTGGCAAGGCATCTATTAAATGGCACTTTAATTTTAATAATCCGGCTTCAAAAACAGCAAATAATCCTGTTGGACCAGCACCTATAATTAGTATATCTGTCTTAATCATGTAAAAGTAGTCTTAAAAATAAATGTAAAATTACAGAAGTTGATACGTTTATAATATGACAATTATCAGCACTAATTAACCAACGTTAATTACTTCTTCAATCTGTGGCACATATTTTTTAATGGTCATTTCTACACCACTTTTAAGTGTCATTTGGTTAACACTACAACCAACACATGCACCTTCTAACTTTACTTTTACAGAAGTATCATTATCTATTGAAATTAGAGAAATATCACCACCATCACTCTGTAAAAATGGACGAATTTCTTCTAATGCTTTTTCTACGTTAGTTCTTACCTCTTCTGTTGTCATCTTTTATTGCTTATTAACAGGCGAGCAACCCGCCATAGTTGTTATTTTAATAGCCTCTGTTGGTGGCAAATCTGTATTTCTGCTTACCACTTGTTGCACTACATTTTTTGTAAGCTCGTTAAAAGCAGTTTCTATAGGCGTACTCTCTTGCATTGCTGCAGGTCTACCAACATCACCAGCTTCTCTAATGCTTTGTACCAAAGGAATTTCTCCTAAAAATGGCACTTTTAAGTCTTCAGACAAATGCTTAGCTCCTTCTTTACCAAAAATATAATATTTATTTTCTGGTAATTCTTCTGGTGTAAAATACGCCATATTTTCTATTACTCCTAACACAGGTACGTTAATAGAATCTTGCTGAAACATTGCAACACCTTTACGTGCATCTGCTAAAGCTATTTCTTGCGGTGTACTTACAACAACAGCACCAGTTACTGGCATTGCTTGCATTATACTTAAATGTATATCTCCTGTTCCTGGAGGTAAATCTATAAGCATAAAATCTATTTCTCCCCAATGTGCGTCAAAAATCATTTGGTTTAATGCTTTTGATGCCATTGGTCCTCTCCAAATTACTGCTTGGTTTGGTTGTGTAAAAAAGCCAATAGATAGTAATTTAACTCCGTAACTTTCTACAGGTTTCATTTTAGACTTACCATCTATATTTACTGCTAATGGTTTTTCTTGGGCAACATCAAACATAATTGGCATAGATGGCCCGTAAATGTCTGCATCTAACAAGCCAACTTTAAAGCCCATTTTTGCTAAAGTTACTGCAAGGTTTGCTGTTACTGTAGATTTACCTACTCCTCCTTTACCAGAGGCAACAGCTATAATATTTTTAATTCCAGGAAGTGGTTTCCCTTTAATTTCGTTTGTTTTTGGCTTAGCAGCCTCAGCATCTACCTTTACGTTAATTTTAATTTTAGCTTTTTCATACACTTCTGCATGTATTGCTTTTAAAATCTCAACTTCGGTTTTTTTACGCGCTTGTAAACTAGGATTGTTTATAGTAACATCTACAACAACCTCATCTCCAAAAACCATAACGTTAGTTACAGCTCCGCTTTCAACCATATTTTTACCTTCACCAGGAACTGTTATCTTTTCTAATGCCTTTAAGACATCTTGTTTATTTAGCTTCATGTGTATTACTTTCTTTTTCAGCTTTTTACTTAAACTGATTCTAAATTGCAAAGATAGTGTATCGATATGAGATTAAGAAGCCGCAGAATTGAAATATAACATACTTTTATAAGTTTAGTTGATGCTATATTTTTGACTAACTTTTAACAAATTAGAAATTGATATTATACGCTATTCTAACTCTGTAGACGGATCCCAAAAATAGTCTTCTAGATTTTGTATTTGGCTATCTATAACCACAACACCTTCATTCTCTAAAAGCTGCTGCATTAAGTTGGTACCGTCAAAATGATGTTTACCTGTTAGCAAACCCTTACGGTTTACAACTCTGTGCGCTGGTATTTCATCTTTTAAGTGAGATGCATTCATTGCCCAGCCAACCATACGTGCACTACGCGCAGCACCCAAATACTTTGCAATAGCACCATAAGAAGTTACTTTGCCATATGGTATTTGCTTTGCTACAGCATAGACTCTTTCAAAAAAATTTTGATTATCTGCCGCCATATTTAGTGATTGTAGACTCTAACCAACGTTATTACAAATAATAATAACATTAAAGCACTTATAATGTAGTTTGAGTTTTTAGAAAATCCGTTAGATTTTTTCTCTAGCTTATTAAAATATACGGTGTATAAATACAGCACACCAAATGTACCGCAACCTGCAGCAAAAATGAACACAAGAATATCCCAAGACTGAAACTTGATCCAACCTGATGCTTTCCACATTGCATTCATTCCACTGTAATACGGAATAGTTAGCAGGTTAATTGCTGCCAAAAAAACACCTTTAAAAAAACTATTTCGCTTGCTAATTTTTGGCTTTGCCTTCTTTTTTGGCTTAATCCATTCTTTTGCCATTGCAAAAAAATAAATTCCTAACAAAGCAAATACTCCTAAGGCAATTTTTAAAAGCACTCCCACAAAATCTGGATTATTGTGTAAAAATTTAGAAATCATTACAGCAATGTATGCCTGTAGAATTACAGTTACAGACACTCCAATACTAAAAATAATCCCGTTTAACTTACCCTTTTCTACACTAATTTTTGCAGCATTCATATTTAACAACCCAGGTGGTACTGTTGCCATAAAGGCACCAGAAAATGTTGCAAAAAAGAGTATAAGTAAGTGTGTCATTGGTTAATTGACTCTAAATTTTATATAGGTGATTGGTTTTCCTTTTTCAAGATACTGATTTTCATAGAAAGTCTGAATCTCTAACACCTCTTTTGGGCTTCCTTCGTTCTTATATACATCATGATTGGCATAAATTACCTCTAAACCTTTACCATGTAACAAACCAAGTGTGTAACCGTGCATAAACTCGCTATCGGTTTTTAAATTAACTACACCGTCTGGTTTTAATATTTGCCTATACTTAGCTAAAAAAGCCTCGTTAGTTAATCTGTGCTTGGTACGCTTGTATTTTATTTGAGGATCAGGAAAAGTAATCCAAATTTCAGAAACTTCGCCTTCTGCAAAAAGTTGGTCTATCAACTCTATCTGAGTTCTAATAAAACCAACATTATTCATACTTTCTTCGGTTGCGGTTTTAGCACCTCTCCAAAAACGAGCTCCTTTAATATCTACACCAATAAAATTTTTGTCAGGACTTTGTTTTGCTAAACCAACAGTGTACTCTCCTTTACCACAACCTAATTCTAATATAATTGGATTATCGTTTTTAAAAAAAGTATTCCACTTGCCTTTTAATGCAAAAGTCTGGTCTACAATTTCTTCTCTGGTTGGCTGAATTACGTTATCAAACGTTTCGTTCTCTTTAAACCTCTTTAGCTTGTTTTTACTTCCCACAACATAAATTTAATGATTTGGCAAAGCTAAGGAAATCTATTTATGTTTTTATAGTAGTTTCTTTATAGGTATGAATAAAAGCAAACGTATACTAGTTGCCCCATTAAACTGGGGTTTAGGGCACGCCACAAGGTGCATTCCTATAATAAATGCTTTGTTAGACCAAGGATTTACTCCTGTTATTGCGTCAGATGGTGACGCACTTAACCTTTTAAAGAAGGAGTTTCCTGGTTTAGAATTTCACGAATTACCATCGTACAAAATAAAATATGCTAAAAACGGTAAAAATTTTAAAATAAAACTACTTTGGGATTCTCCTAAAATGCTAAAAGCAATACAGAAAGAAAAAAAACAAACCAAAAAACTGGTTAAGGAATTTAATATTGATGGTATTATCTCTGATAATCGCTTGGGAGTATGTTACAAAAAAGTACCTAGTGTTTTTATTACACACCAGCTAAATGTGCTAACTGGCAATACCACTTGGATGACCACCAAATTACACCAAAATATTATTAAAAAATTTGATGAGTGCTGGGTTCCTGACACAAAAAAACAACCCAACCTATCGGGCAAATTAGGACATTTAAAAAACTCTAAGCTTAAAATTAAATACTTAGGACCGTTGAGTAGATTTACAAAAACAGATGTTCCTAAAAAGTACGATTTAATGGTGCTTTTATCTGGGCCAGAACCGCAACGCTCTATGCTTGAGGAAAAGATATTTGATGAGCTTATTGGCTACCCCAATGATGTGCTTTTTGTAAAAGGCATTATAGAGGAAGAACAAAAAATATCATCTTTAAGAGGTAATACTATTATTTATAATTTTATGAGCTCTAAAGCTTTAGAACGCGCTGTAAATGAGAGCAAAATGGTACTTTGCAGATCTGGCTACACCACTGTAATGGATTTAGCAAAGCTAGAAAAGAAAGCCTTTTTTATACCAACTCCTGGACAGTTTGAGCAAGAATACTTAGCCAAGCGTTTAGACAAAAAAGGAATTGCACCAACTTGCCAACAAGATGATTTTACGCTAGAATTATTAAAAAAAGTAAAGGATTACAAAGGGTTAACCAAGTTTAAAAACAACTTAGATTATGCTGTTTTGTTCTCTATTTTTTCTAAAGTAAAAGAAAACTCAGACCCAACATCTACAACACTTTCTACATAAATTTTCTCGTTATGCGCCTCAATAATATGTTTTACTATAGACAAACCTAAACCAGAACCACCAACTTCTCTGTTTCTACTTTTTTCTACACGGTAAAAACGTTCAAAAAGTCTAGATAGGTGTTCTTTAGATATACCCTCACCGTTATCTGTAACGCGCACAATTACTTTACTTTTTATAAGGTTCTCTACACTAACCTCTGTAGTACCGTTAGTATGACCATATTTTATAGAGTTTACCAGTAAGTTAGACACCACTTGTTGCATACGCTCCTTATCTGCCCTAACCATTATAGGTTCCTTATATTCCATATCAAAAGTTAATGTAATTTGTTTTTTTGCTGCACGCATTTCAAGCAAATCAAACACATTTTGTATTAACTCTACAATATCAAAATCTTCAAACTCCATTGTTAAACCACCAGCTTCTAACTTGGTAATCATATCTAAATCTTTAACAATGTATATTAAACGCTCTACACCTTTATTGGCACGCTCTAAGTATTTTTCGCGCACTTTTTTATCGTCCATAGCACCATCTAACAAGGTTAAAATATAGCCTTGTACAGTAAATAATGGCGTTTTTAACTCATGAGATACGTTACCTAAAAAATCTTTTCGGTATTCTTCTCTAATTTTAAGTGTGTCAATTTCTATCTTTTTTCCTTTGGCAAATTTTTCAATTTCCTCGGTCAAAGTTTTAATATCTGTAGTAATAGGAGCAGATGAAAACGAAGTAGATTCTAATAATGAAACATCATCATATATTTTTTTAATTCTTCGGTATATAAAACGCTCTACCCTATGTTGTATAATTAAGAAAGATATACAAAAACTAGCAAGCGCAAAACACAACAAAAACAGCCACTCTACAGCAGCTGCATAATACATATACAATCCTAACAACAGTGTTAGTGTTATTACAATAAAAAATGATGAACGGAATGCGAATTTATATGACTTTTTTAGTCTTTTTGCCATTATAAAACAAACTTATAACCAACACCTTTTACAGTTTTAAAATGGTCGTCTCCTATTTTTTCTCTTAATTTTCTAATGTGTACATCAATGGTTCTACCACCAACAACAACCTCGTTACCCCAAACCTTGTCTAAAATAACTTCTCTTTTGTAAACTTTGTTAGGCTTAGAAGTTAGTAAAGCTAAAAGCTCAAATTCTTTTCTTGGCAATACTATTTCTTCACCATCATTAATAACCTTGTACTCTTCTCTATTAATTACAATGTTACCAACTTTAACTATATCTTCTTGCTCTGCAGCATTATCTTCTTTTAGTCTTCTTAACAAGGCTTTTACTTTGCTAACCAATACTTTTGGTTTAATAGGCTTTGTAATGTAATCATCTGCACCAGCATCAAAACCAGCAACCTGAGAATAATCTTCTCCCCTAGCTGTTAAAAAGGTAATAATAGTGTTTTGCAAACCAGGAGTGCTACGTATAATTTCACACGCTTCAATACCATCCATTTCTGGCATCATTACATCTAAAATAATTAAATGAGGATGTTTTTTCTTAGCTTTTGCAACGGCTTCAACCCCATTCTTTGCTGTAAAAACCTCGTATCCTTCTGATGAAAGGTTGTAACTAACAATTTCTAAAATGTCTGGTTCGTCGTCTACTAAAAGTATCTTAATATCCTTCTTTTTCATTTTTATATTTTATTGATTGGTTCGCCAAAAGTAAAGATAATACTTATACTTCAAAGCCGCTTAACATTCATTTAATATCGTAACATTTAAATAACAATTAGGTTTTAAATTGTTAACACGTAGATAACATCGCGTTCACAGGTTGACACGTTCTTTGCGCCAACTATTAAACGAAATTAATGAGACTTTTATTATTGACATTTTGCCTACTAACGTGCTTAGTATCAAAGGCACAAGAAACAGGAAGCATTGTTGGGAAACTAACAGACAAAGAAATGAATAATGACCCGTTACCATTTGCTAACGTACTAATTAAAGGAACAACTAAAGGGACTACAACAGATTTTGATGGTTTATATGAAATTGCAAATCTAGAGCCAGGAACATACACTGTACAGTTTAGTTATGTAGGTTATGAAACTGTAGAAATACCTAATGTAGCAATTGTTGCTGGTAAGGTTACCACAATAAATGTACCAATGGCAGCTAACGAAGGTATGATGCTAGATGAAATTGTTATTACAACAGTAACAAGAAAAGATTCTGAAACAGCTTTATTATTAGACCAAAAGAAAGCTGTAGAGATGAAAACAGCTATTGGCGCACAAGAACTAGCAAAAAAAGGCGTCAGTGATGTTGCTACTGCCGTGACTAAAGTAACCGGAATATCTAAACAAGAAGGTTCTGGTAGCATATTTGTGCGTGGCTTAGGAGATCGTTACAACGCAACAACTATGAACGGTTTACCTTTGCCATCTAACAATCCTTCTAGAAAAAATATTGACTTAAATATTTTTTCTACTGACATTGTTGAGTTTATTGGAATAGATAAAACGTATAGTGTTAAAAACTATGGAGATTTTGCTGGTGCCAACATAGATATTTCTTCTAAAGAGTACAAGGGCTCTGGCTACTTGAATTTAAGTGTTGGAGTTGGAGCAAATTCTGAAGCCATTTCAGAAAAAGATTTTTATTTAAATGATGGTCCTAACGCATCTGGATTTTACAATAAAGAGTATCCCGATTTTCCATTAAATAATTACAACTTTACCACTAGTTGGGATCGTGAAAAAGGGCCTACTCCAATTAATTCTAGTCTATCATTAAAGGCTGGAGATACTTATAACATTGGAGAAGATGGAAAATTGAGCATTTTTGCTGTTGCCTCTTATGACAATGAGTATAAATTTAAAGAAGGAGTAGCTAGAGGTAGTACATCACCTTTAGGGCTTACCGCTAAAGATTATGACTTTAGTAGTTACGAATACAATACAAACACTACATTATTAGGAAATATTGGATTCAGAAAAGGTATTTCTTCATTTAAGTATAATTCTTTATATGTAAATACATCAAACCAAAAACATCAAGAGTATGATGGAGTTATAGATGTTTTTGATTATGCTCCAAACGGTGGTGGTTTTATACAAAGAGGTACTTTTGAAAGAACATCTCTTTTTGTAAATCAATTATTAGGTGATCATAAATTAACTGACAAATTAGAAGTTAACTGGGCAGCATCATACAACAAAGTAAAAAATAATATCCCTAATAGATTACAATCTACATTATCTCCAGACAATTGGGATGTTCCGGAAGGCCCTAAATCTTTTCAGCAAGTTTTAAGTACTACTGACAATCATAGATTTTATCAAGAATTAAATGAAGATGAATTAGCAGCTAATTTAGCTACATCATTTAAATTTAAAAAAAATGAAGATGATTTATATGATGGTAAATTAACATTAGGATATAGCGGAAGATTCAAAGAAGTAGACTTTAAAGCAACACAATTCAACTTTGACATTATTACATCTCAAAGACAACCTATAATCAATAGTGTATATGATTTAGATTCATATTTTAATCAAGCTAATTTTGACGCAGGATTATTTGCTATTAACACATTTAGAGGCAACCTAAACCAATCAAATGCATTAGACCCTCAAACTTATGGAGGAGACCAAAATATCCACGCAGCTTTCTTTACTCTAGAATATGCTTTTTCTTCTAAATGGAAAATGCTAGCTGGTGTGCGCGCAGAGCAAATTAATCAAACTGTTAACTGGAGTACTTCTTTAGACCCTAACGGAGATGAAGTTGAATTTGAAACAACAGAAATTCTACCATCTTTAAGTTTAAAATACGAACTAAACGAAAAACATAATTTAAAATTTGCAGCTAGTAAAACGTATACTTTACCACAATTTAAAGAAAGAGCTCCTTTTTTATATGAAGACGTAACACAAACATCTTTTGGTAATCCTGTTTTATATGCTTCTACAGATTATAATTTTGATTTAAAATGGGATATGTTCCCTAAAAACTCTGAAATAATTTCTGTTGGTGTTTTTGGAAAATATATAGAAAATCCTATTAACGAAATTACCGTTAACTCTGCATCTAACGATATTAGCTATGTAAACTCTGGTGATTATGCCACTGCACTAGGAGTGGAACTGGAAGTTAGAAAAGATTTATTCTCTTCTACAGAAGAAACAAAAACAAATATTCTAGAAACATCTTTGTCTCTTGGATTTAATGCATCCTATATGACAACAAACCAAGAATTAAATGAAGAAAAGGTATTAACAGAAACTACAGAAGCTGGTTTTCCTTTAAGTGTAGATTTCACAAAAGAAGAAGAAGAACTAACTGGTGCCTCTGATCTATTACTTAATGGTGATATCTCTTTTTCAAAAGAATATAAAAACAACAAAAGCATTCAGGCTACAGTTGCTTACAACTATTTTTCAGACAGACTATTTTCACTAGGCACACAAGGCCAAGGAAATCTAGTTGACAAAGCAATCGGTTCTTTAGATTTAATTGTAAAAACACAATTATCTAAAAATGTGCAATTAGGTTTATCTGCTAAAAATTTATTAAACCCTTCTGTAGAAAGGTTTCAGGATACTCAAGACGTTACTGTACTTTCTTATAAAAAAGGATCCAATGTAAAATTATCCTTTTCATACAACTTTTAATTAATAATATAATTACACTTATATAAAACTGAGTTAACAACTGGTTAACAGCCAAAGCCTTAATTCGCATTAAATTATTAAACAAACGGAAAAATGAAAAAAACTTTCTTAAAATTTATGATGGCAGCCTCAGTTCTTGGAACTGTAATGACATCTTGTAATAGTGATGATGACGCAAATACTAACACTTGTTCAGACGGAATAAAAAACGGAGATGAAACAGGAGTTGACTGTGGAGGTTCTTCTTGTCAGCCTTGTGCTTTAGCAGAATTAGAAGGGGAATTATCTAATGAATTAACTTTAGATGCTTCTATAGCATACGAATTAAAAGGTAAATTTGAAGTATTAGACGGTGGTAAATTAACAATACCTGCTGGTACTGTAATTAAAGCTACTGGTGGTACTGCTTCTTACATTGCAGTTGCACAAGGTGGTCAGATATTTGTTAATGGTACTGCTAGTAACCCAGTAGTTATGACTTCTGGTGAAACTGCACCTGAAGCAGGTAACTGGGGTGGTTTAGTTGTATGTGGTAACGCACCAACAAACAAAGGTGCTTCTGTTACTTCTGAAGTTGCTGGTCTTACTTATGGTGGTACTGCTACTGATGATAACTCTGGTAGTATTAGATACCTACGTTTAGAATATACTGGAGCCGAATTCTCTGCTGACAAACAATTTAATGGCCTATCTTTATTTGGTGTTGGTTCTGGAACAACTGTAGAATACGTACAATCTTATAACGGTAAAGATGATGGTATTGAGTTCTTCGGTGGTACTGTTAACGGTAAATATTTAGTTTCTACTAATGCTGGTGATGATGGTATTGACTTTGCTGATGGATGGAATGGTAACGGTGAATTCTGGTATGTTTCTGGTTCTGCTAAAGCTGGTTTAGAAGGCTCTAACCTTAAAAACGAAACTGCTTCTGTAGACCCTGTAACTACAACTACATTAAGCAACATTACTGTTGTTGGTCCTGTAGGTGAAGGTGCTTTATTTTACAAAGAAGGTGGCGGAAACTTTACAATAGACAACTTTTACACTAGTGGTGTAAACAAAGGTGTATCTGTAAAAGATTCTGATATTCCTGCTAAAACAAGAATTGAAGCTGGTAATTTAGTAATTACTAATATGGAGTTTGCAAATGTAGCAGATGGGTTTGCAAAAACAGATTACACTGGTGCTAACCAATCTTTTATATCTGAAGGTGTCGCAACTGGCGCTGGTAATGGTGCTGCTGCTCCTGACTGGGCTGCAGGTTGGACAAGAGGTTTAGATAACAGCGGTGTTACAGAATCTAGCTTAGAAGGAGAAATTAATTATCAGTTAAATTTAGATGCTTCTGTAGCATACGAATTAAAAGGTAAATTAGAAATATTAGACGGTGGTAAATTAATAATTCCTGCTGG
Organism: Cellulophaga sp. RHA19; assembly: GCF_002813425.1. NCBI lineage: Bacteria > Pseudomonadati > Bacteroidota > Flavobacteriia > Flavobacteriales > Flavobacteriaceae > Cellulophaga > Cellulophaga sp. RHA19. The sequence continues at coordinate 1,427,081 of NZ_PHUL01000001.1, read as the reverse complement.
TACTGTAATTAAAGCTACTGGCGGTACAGCATCATATATTGCTGTTGCACAAGGTGGTCAGATATTTGTTAATGGTACTGCTAGTAACCCAGTAGTTATGACTTCTGGAGCTGCTACACCAGAACCAGGTAACTGGGGTGGTTTAGTTGTATGTGGTAACGCACCAACAAACAAAGGCGCTTCTGTTACTTCTGAAGTTGCTGGTCTTACTTATGGTGGTACTGTTACTGATGATAACTCTGGTTCTATTACATACTTACGCTTAGAATATACTGGAGCTGAATTCTCTGCTGAAAAACAATTTAACGGCTTATCTTTATTTGGTGTTGGTTCTGGAACAACTGTAGAATATGTACAATCTTATAATGGTAAAGATGATGGTATTGAGTTCTTCGGTGGTACTGTTAACGGTAAATATTTAGTTTCTACTAATGCTGGTGATGATGGTATTGACTTTGCTGATGGATGGAATGGCAACGGTGAATTCTGGTATGTTTCTGGTTCTGCTAAAGCTGGTTTAGAAGGCTCTAATCTTAAAAACGAAACTGCTTCTGTAAATCCTGTAACTACAACTACATTAAGTAACATTACTGTTGTTGGTCCTGTAACAGAGGGGGCATTATTTTACAAAGAAGGTGGAGGAAACTTTACAATAGACAACTTTTACACTAGTGGCGTAAACAAAGGAATATCTGTAAAAGATTCTGATACTCCTGCAGCAACAAGAATTGAAGCTGGTAACTTAGTAATTACTAACATCCAATTTGATGCAAAAGCAACTGGTTTTGTTGAAACTGATTACACAGGTGCTAAGCAAGACTTCTACACAGAAGGTACTGCAACTGGTGCTGGTAATGGTGCTGCTGCTCCTGACTGGGCAGCCGGTTGGACAGTTGGATTATAAGAGACATAAAGAATAAATGATTAACCGCCTAAACACAGTTTAGGCGGTTTTTTTATGATTAAAACAGACTCATAGTTTGTGAAGTTTTTTCTTTCTTTTAAAAAAGTTTTTTCCGTTTATCGAAAATGTTAAATTTATTGCAACGTTAAAAGCTTCAGTTTAGTATATTTGTAGTATATTTATTGTATACAGCTTTATATGAAACAATTATACCTTGTATTATTCTTTGCTTTTTCTACAGTGGTTGCCTTTGGGCAAGACACTAAAAAGGTGTCTGATATTGAAGGTTTAAAGCTTTACCCCAACCCTGTGACTAATGGCAAAATCTACATTAGTACTAAAAAAAATGCTCCTAAAAAAATATTAGTTTTTGATGTTTTAGGAACAAAAGCACTAGATACTAAATTAATTGGCAAAGAGTTAAATGTTTCTAATTTAGATGCTGGCGTATATGTAATACGCATTTTTGAAAAAGATAAAGTTGCCACACGTAAACTTATTATTAAATAGAGAGTTGCAGTTCATCCGAGCAACGCATTTTTCAAAATTTTATTTCTTAACAACTTAAAAAAGGTGATTTAACCTACAATAATACCTTTTTCACAACATTAAATATTTTTAAGCTTACACTTACTCTACATTTACACAGCTAATCCCAAATCAGCAAAAAAAATGAAGAAAATCTACATTTTGTTTTTAATGACGTTTTGCTTGCTAGTTTCTGCCCAAGAAAAGGTAGTTAACTTACCTATGCAAAATAGCAATATTCCCCAAATTGCAGATTTTAAACTATACCCTAATCCGGTAGCGGACAGAACCGTTTATATTACTACTAAAGAAAACAGAGCTAAAGACATTGTTGTTTATAATATTTTTGGCGAAGTAGTTTTAAAACAACGGTTAATTGCTAAACAATTAAATATTTCTAAGTTAATTCCTGGAATGTATTTAATGCAAGTAACAGAAAATAAAAAAACAGTGACACGCAAATTAGTCGTGAAATAAAAATTAAACCCAAACAACCACATAAAGGCCCTAACAACTTGTTAGGGCTTTTTGTTTTTTACAACTAAGTAGTTGCTTACTTTTGTACTATTATTTGTAAAAATGAATACAGAAACTATTTTTAACATACAGACTAAAGAAGATTTTAATACAACGGCATTAGATGTATTTAAATTTCAGTACAACAATAATTTAGTCTATCAGGAATTTTGTAATCATCTACACAAAGATTGTAGCAACGTAATTAATTACACAGATATTCCTTTTTTACCTATTCAGTTTTTTAAAAGTAAAAAGGTACTTATAAATAATACTACTCCTCAAATAACTTTTAGTAGTAGTGGTACCACTGGTATGGTCACCAGCAAACACTACGTAACTAATGTGCAAGTTTATATAGATAGCTACTTAAAAGGGTTTAAGCACTTTTACGGTAACATAAAAGAATATTGTGTTTTGGCATTATTACCGTCTTATTTAGAACGAGAAGGATCTTCTTTAATATATATGGCAGACGATCTTATTAAAAAAAGTGAACACCCAGATAGCGGCTTTTACTTGCATAATATTGATGCTCTGGTTAGCAAACTAAAATTACTAGAAGAAAAAGGCACAAAAGTACTTTTAATTGGCGTTTCTTTTGCTCTATTAGATGTTGCTGAACAATACAAACTACACCTTAAAAACACCATTATTATGGAAACTGGTGGTATGAAAGGAAGAAGAAAAGAATTAATTAGAGAAGAGCTACACCAAGAATTAAAAAATGGTTTTGGCGTTGACAACATACATTCTGAGTACGGAATGACCGAGTTACTTTCTCAAGGGTATTCTAAAGGAAATGGTATTTTTAATACTCCACCATGGATGAAAGTACTAACTAGAGACCCAGAAGATCCGCTAACACTACAAAAAACAGGAAAAACAGGCGGAATTAATATTATAGATTTAGCCAATGTAAACTCTTGCTCGTTTATTGCCACACAAGATTTAGGTAAAGTACACCCTGACCAAAGCTTTGAAATTATTGGTAGGTTTGACAATTCTGATATTAGAGGATGTAATTTATTAGTATTATAAACTAATCAAAAACAGTTAATTCACCATCTATAATGTTTCTTATCCCTACCAGATTAGGGTATCCATTAATTTTGGCTTCATTAAAATATTTTTCTCTAGAAATTGAATCTCCTGCATAATGAAAGGCAACGCATAAATTTGCTGCTATAACAGGATTTCCTTTATCTAACTCATAACTTTTAACTCCTACCTCTGTTGCTTTTTGAAACTCTTTCTGTTTTAAATAAATTACAACTAAACTAGAGTAAGCCTCTGCGTATTTAGGGTTTATTGCTATTGCTTTTTCATACAACTCAGCTGCTTTTTCATAATCACCTTCTATACGAGCAACAATTCCTAAACCTGTAATTGCTTCTTCCATTTTTGGATCTACTCTTACTGCATTTTCAAAGGCATTTTTAGCTTTAGCATCCTCCTCCAAATCAATATACGTATTACCTAAAAGTGCCCAAGCATACTCATTCTCTTTTTCGCTTAAAACATAAGTTTCCATTAACTGACTAGCAACTTCAGAATTGCCAGATAAATACTTTTCGCTTGCATCAGAAATATCTAATCGCTTGCTAAGATCAGATTTCTCACTATTACCACAGCTTATTAATGTTAGTAATAAAACAAGCATTAAAAAATTATTTCTCATATTTTTATTTTAGTCGTTAATATAAAACCCTATCAAAATTAGCTGGTAACATATTTCTTGTTTTTATAAGTTTACCAGTTGCAGAAAACCAATACTCTTTATATACTTTTTTATTATCTTTTTTACCTTTAACCAATAGTTTGTACTCCATATTTGGCACCATTAAATTCATAAAAGCACTTTTGTACACAGAATCTTCGTTTTCTTTAGATTTTACAGGATACTGCTGGTACATTCTTCTAATTTTAAATTGATCAAAAAATTCTACTAACTGATTATTTATGGCGGTAAAAGCTTCAAAAGGAAAATCTACTTGCTTTATTCTAAATCCTATATTTTGTAAATCTCCATTTGCAGAATACTGCATTTGATATTGCAATTTTACCTTTTTAAATTTGGCTCTGTACACAACTTCTTGCGCACCAATTTCTTTGTAATATTTTATTTTTTTTACATCATTACCCAACAATTCTTTGGTGTAGCTAATTTCTGGGAACTGAGATTTTAAAATTCTGTGTTCTCTTTCTATTTTATTTTGAGCTGCAACTGTTATCACACAGAAAAAAAGTAGAACAACAGAGAAACCAATATTTTTTAATCTAAACATACTATACTTCATTATATCTAAAGCAATTAACCTCATGATCATTAACCATACCAGTTGCTTGCATAAAAGCATAAACAACTGTACTACCAACAAATTTAAATCCTCTTTTTTTTAAGTCTTTACTTATAGCATCAGACAAAGGCGTGTTTGCAGGTGCTTCTTTATAATTAGTTAACGCATTTTTTATTGGCTTGTTGTTTACAAAGCTCCATATGTACACACTAAAACTACCAAACTCTTTTTGTATTTTTATATAAGCAGCTGCATTGGTTATAGCAGAGTTCACTTTTAGCTTATTTCTAATAATGCCTGCATCTTGTAGCAAAACATCTATTTTATCTTGTTTGTAATTTGCAATTTTTTTATAATCGAAATTATCAAAGGCTTTTCTAAAATTTTCACGCTTGCGTAAAATTGTTATCCAACTTAACCCAGCCTGAAAAGTTTCTAAAATTAAAAACTCAAATAACAATTTATCATCTTTTACAGGAGTTCCCCACTCTTCATCATGGTATGCTTCATACAAGTCATCTCCTACACACCAACCACATCTATGTTTTTCCATAATTTTAATTAGTTATATGTTTTAAAGGTATGTAAGTTTTTATAATTTTCTACTACCAATATGACGATTATCAGCTTATAAAAATAGTTTCTATATTATTTTGAATAAAAAAGTAAAGCCTTTAGTTATGAATTCTACAAACACAATAAATAATACAGTAACCACATTATTAACCAATGCAATCTCTTCTGCTATGCCTTACTTAGAGTATAGAGAACTAATGCGTAATTTGGTTGCTAACAACAAATCTACTGGTATTGTACAAACAGATGCTTTAGCAAATTACACTATGCTTAATGATAAACGTATGAAGCGTTTAGATAAAACAACAAAACTACCTGATGCTACTATTAACAAAATAAAACAAGTTAAAGCCAAAACAACGTGGTTGGTTTTAACAGAGAGCTGGTGTGGAGACGCTGCACAGTCTATGCCTGTAATGCAAAAATTTGCAGATCAAAATCCTAATATTGATGTAAAAGTGATTTTTAGAGATGAAAACCTAGAGTTGATGAATCATTTTTTATACAATAACACATTATCTATTCCTAGACTTATTGCCTTTAATGAAGACACGCAAGAAGTTATAGGTGATTGGGGACCAAGACCTAGTAAACTAACTAAAATTGTTGAAGATTTTAAGGCTAAAAATGGCGGTTTAACACCAGAATTTAAACAAGAGTTACAAGTTTGGTACAATAAAGATAAAGGCCAAAATACTATTGAAGACTTAACACAATTACTTGCCTTGGAATAGGTAGGTAATTGTTCCTTTTTGCTTTTCTTTAGATGAGTTACTAAATTTAGATTTTAATGCGTACTCTATAGCATTATCTACCAAACACCCATTACTAGTGCCAGAACTCTTTTTATTAAATTCTGCATCTGTAACATTACCAAAGCTATCTACCTCTATGTTTATAACCACTTTACCACCTTCTATACACGTATATGTTGGTGGTGGTAAATCATAAGCATTTCGCTTTACTAAAGAAAAAGAAATAGATGTTTTACGTTTTGCTAAGTTATGAGAAACCTCATCTTTTTTTGCATCTTTTTCACCTAACTTTTGCTTGGCTTCTTCTCGTTTTTTTGCTAATTCTTTTAGACTAGCTGCGTAACCATTTTCAGAACTTATTAGTTTGGAGTTTGGGTCGCTTTCTGCATCAGACTTAGCTTCCTCCATTAATTCTTCTAGCGTTTTTAAAGGCTCTGGATTACCATAAGTTGGCTTTGCCTTTTCATTATACGCCATATGGCTTTTAATCTCTTTTTGTTGGGTAGGCTGCTGTTCTTCTTCTTTCTGCATCTCCTCTAACTCTTCATCTTCTTCTAGCATTGCTAGTTCTACCACATACTCTTCCTTCTCCTTTGCTCCTAAGTGTATATTGTACAAAGACAATACTACAATAGACATAGAAAAGAATGTGATTAAAAATGATAAGTATCTACTATCTTTAAGCATATAACTAATAACCCGTTTTTTAAAAAAATATTTTATACTCTTTTTAAAAAATATAGATTTAACTACTCTTTTGGTTTAGGCATCCCCAACACTATGGTATGAAAATCTGCAGGGGTTACTGCTTTATCTACGTTAAAATCACCTATTTTGGTTCTTCTAAGGGCAGATAAGTATCCGCCACTTTGCAATGCTTTACCAAAATCGTTTGCTAAAGAACGTATGTAGGTGCCTTTACTACACACTACTCTAAACTCTACTTCTGGTAAATTTATCTTTGTAATTTCAAATTCTGTAATCTCTACTTCTCTAGATTTTACTTCTACAGCTTGTCCTTCTCTTGCATACTCATACAAACGTTTACCATTCTTTTTTAATGCTGAAAAAACGGGTGGAACTTGCTGTATTTTCCCCATAAAATTAGCAGTAGCAGCGTTTATTTGCTCTTCTGTAATATGTTCTGTTGGGTAACTTTGGTCTACTTCAGTTTCCATATCATAAGATGGTGTTGTACCGCCCAATGTTACAGTTCCTGTATATTCTTTAACTTGACCTTGTAGTGTTGGTATCTTTTTAGTGAATTTACCAGTGCAAATAATTAATAAACCTGTAGCCAAAGGGTCTAATGTACCTGCGTGGCCAATTTTAATTTTTTTTAATTCAAATTTTCTGCGAATACCCCATTTTAAAGCATTTACTGCCTGAAAAGATGACCAGGTTAATGGCTTATCTATAAGCAATATTTGCCCTTCTAAAAATTCTTCTTTGGTTGTCACGCTTTAAAAATTAGATTACTGTTAATGGGTATACAAAATAGTGAATTGCCAATATTGCTAACCCAACTACAATACGGTAGTAACCAAACATTTTAAAGCCGTGTTTACTTAAGTAACCAATAAAAGTTTTTATAGCAAATAAGGCTACTAAAAAACCAACTACGTTACCAATAATTAACAAGTTAACCTGCTCCCCTGTTAATGTATATCCTAGCTTATAAAAATCGTAACTCTTTTTTAAAGTTGCACCTAACATTGTAGGTACCGCTAAAAAGAAACTAAATTCTGCTGCTACTGTTCTAGATAGTTTTTGAGACATACCACCTACTATACTTGCTCCACTTCTACTAACACCAGGTATCATAGCTAAGCACTGAAAAAAGCCAATTTTTAGTGCTGTTAGGTATGTAATTTCTTTTTCTTCAGAGTCTGCAAACCAATGGTCTACTCGCAATAAAATAAAACCTCCTAATACTAAAGATATGGCTACCGTTATTGGACTTTCTAACAAAGAATCTATAACGTCGCTAAGCAACAAACCTAAAACTACTGCGGGTATAAATGCAACTAGTAATTTTAAATAAAAATCTACACTCTGAAAAAAGCGTTTAAAGTAAAGTACAAATACAGATAGTATGGTTCCTAATTGTATTACTATGGTAAATAATTTTGTAAATTCTTCTTGGGCAATCCCAAAAAAAGAAGAAACTATAATCATATGCCCTGTAGATGATACCGGTAAATACTCCGTTATACCTTCTACAATTGCTAAAATAATTGCTTGTAATATGTCCAAAATTTAGTTTTTCTTCTTGTGTGGATTTAACAAAATGGCATACACCTCTATACCTAAACCAATTAACACCAAAGTTGGTGCAAGGCGAATTCTTCTAAAATTATATATTTCAGGATTAAAAACATTTGGATCATCACTACCACCACCACTCATTAACACAAAACCAAGCGTTAAAAAAGCAAGACCTACAGCCATAAAAATATAATTCTTCTTTTGAAAAATAAATTCTCTTTTAGAATCTTCTCCTGTGGTATTACTATTTTTTTTCATTTTGTAAAAAATTTAATCCTTATCTAATTTTTAACAGTGCAAATCTAATAATATAAATCGTCTGTCCTAAGATTTAAGAAACGTTGTGTAGCTAAAAATGTACTTATAAACGAAATTAATACACCCAGAACAAAAATTGCAGCAAATAACAACCCTAATGTTAATGGATCTTGAAATAAAGTTAATTCCGGAAAAAAATCGTTTACATAATATATAGTTATAGCCAAACCTATCATTGCTATTAGCGCACCTAACATTCCTAACTTTATATTTGTCCATAAAAAAGGCCTACGTATAAAGCGTTTTGTTGCCCCAACCATTTGCATTGTTTTTATTATAAAACGCTTAGAGTATACAGACAAACGTATAGAACTGTTAATTAGTAAAAATGCAATAAATGCAAATATGCCACTAGCTACTAATATCCACAAACTAATTTTTTTTACATTATCATTTAATAAAGAAATAAGGGGTTTATCATAACTTACCTCCTCAACATAATCTTTTGCTTGTATATTTTCTGCTATTTCTTCAATTTGGGTAGGCGATACAAAGTCTGCTTTTAATTGTACATCAATAGAATTTTTTAAAGGATTGTACCCTAAAAATTCTATAAAATTCTCTCCTATTACCTCTGTCTGTTGCTCGGCAGCTTCTTCTTTAGATACAAAAATAGCCTGCTTAGTATAATCTGCCATTGCTAAACTTTTTTGCAATTGGTCTATTTCTACTTGTTTTGCCTCGTCCTTTAAAAATACCGAAACCGTAATTTGCTCTTTAAAATGATCTGCCATTTTTTTGGTATTAAGCACCAATAAGCCAAGCATACCTAGTAAAAATAATACTAAAGCTATACTAAGCACTACAGAAAAATAAGAGGAAATTAATTTCCTTTTTTGATAACGTTCAAAAGATTTACTCATAACTTATAACAATACGTAAAAATAGTAAAGTAATTTGTAATAATACATTTTAAAGGTATTTGTAATTAGTAATCTACAAAAAACAAGAATAAGCCTATTGTAAATTAACACTTTTTGGCATAGTAGTTGTAAAATCCTACAAAACAAAAAACATATAATTATGAAAAAAATTACCTTTTTACTTTTAGCAGCTCTTTTTGTTTACAGCAGTAATGCCATTGCTCAAAAAATAAATTATGGCGCAAAAGCAGGTTTAAATGTTTCTAATTTGTACGGCAACAATCAAGACAAAAATAGCCTTGTTACTTTTCACGCTGGTTTATTTACTCAAATCAAAATTTCAGAAAAGCTAAATATTCAACCAGAACTACTGTACTCTAGGCAAGGTGCAGATTTAAACAGTCTGTACAAAGCAAAATTAGACTACATAGCTATTCCTATTCAATTTAAATACAACGTATTACCTAAGTTGTTTTTACAAGCCGGCCCACAGGTTTCTTTTTTAGTTTCTGATAAAGCTGTTTTTTATGACGACAATATTGGCACTTTAGATACAGATGCCAAAAGTGTAGATTTTGGTTTTAACACCGGTTTTGGACTTAATTTAGGTGCTGGTATTTTTACAGAAGCAAGGTATAATTTTGGCATTACTACAGTTGCAGAAAACCCAGATATTAAAAACGGCGTGCTACAAATTTCATTAGGCTATATCTTTTAAAAAATATCATTAAACACCTTGTTTTGCAGGGTGTTTAAGTTTTTACATACTAGTAAAAGCAATAGTAGGCTGTTTGGCTTGTAATTCTTAAATTTGCCCCATTCTAAATAGCAGAAGACAAGCATATGAACTACGATTTTAAAGAAATTGAAGCCAAGTGGCAAAAATATTGGGCAGAAAACCAAACTTTTAAGGCAGAAAATAATTCTGATAAAGAAAAATTTTATGTTTTAGATATGTTCCCTTACCCTTCTGGTGCGGGGTTACACGTTGGCCATCCACTTGGGTATATTGCAAGTGACATTTATGCTCGTTATAAAAGACACCAAGGGTTTAATGTGTTACACCCAATGGGATACGATTCTTTTGGTTTACCAGCAGAACAATATGCTATACAAACAGGGCAACACCCTGCAGTTACTACTAAAACAAATATTAACAGGTACAGAGAACAACTAGATAAAATTGGTTTTTCTTTTGATTGGAGTCGTGAGGTACGTACTTCTAATCCTGATTATTACAAATGGACACAGTGGATATTTATTCAGTTATTTAATTCTTGGTACAATAACAACACCAATAAGGCTGAAGATATTTCTACTTTAATTCAGGTTTTTGAAAAAGAAGGAAACGCAACCGTAAATGCTGTTTCTGATGATGATATTAATGTTTTTTCTGCTGATGAGTGGCAAGCATACGACACTAAAAAGCAACAAGAAATTTTATTACAATACAGACTAACATACTTAGCAGAAACCGAAGTAAACTGGTGTCCTGCTCTTGGTACTGTATTAGCTAATGATGAAATTGTTAACGGAGTGTCAGAACGTGGCGGACATCCTGTTATTCGTAAAAAAATGACACAATGGAGTATGCGTATTTCTGCTTACGCACAACGTTTATTAGATGATTTAAATACAATAGACTGGCCACAACCTTTAAAAGACTCACAAACCAACTGGATTGGAAGAAGTCAAGGTGCATCTGTTACTTTTAATGTAAAAGACCATAAAGAGCAAATAGATGTTTTTACTACTCGCCCAGATACTATTTTTGGAGTTAGTTTTATGACTCTTGCTCCAGAACATGAGCTTGTTGCAACTATAACAACACCAGAGCAAAAACAAGAAGTAGAAGATTATATACAAGCCACTGCAAAACGTAGTGAGCGCGAGCGTATGGCAGATGTAAAAACCATTTCTGGTGCTTTTACTGGTGCTTACGCAGAACATCCTTTTACAAAAAAACTTATTCCTATTTGGATTGGAGATTACGTATTAGCCGGCTACGGAACAGGAGCTGTTATGGCAGTACCTTGTGGTGACCAGCGCGACTATGATTTTGCTAAACATTTTAATATTGATATCCCTAATGTTTTTGAAGGTGTAGATATTTCTGAAGAAGCTTATGCAGATAAAGAAAAAACTTTAATTGCCAATTCAGATTTCTTAAACGGATTAGCTTATAAAAAAGCAATGAAACTAGCCATTTACGAGCTAGAAAAAATAGGTCACGGTAAAGGCAAAATTAACTACCGCTTGCGCGATGCTGTTTTTAGCAGACAACGTTACTGGGGAGAACCTTTTCCTGTGTATTACGTAGATGGTATGCCACAAATGATAGATGCCAAACATTTACCTATTACATTACCAGAGGTAGAAAAATACTTACCAACCGAAACTGGTGAGCCACCATTAGGTAACGCTAACGTTTGGGCTTGGTGCACTAAAGAAAATAAAGTTCTAGACAATAGTGAAATAAACAATGACACTATATTTCCGTTAGAGTTAAACACAATGCCAGGTTGGGCAGGTAGTAGTTTTTACTTTAACCGTTATATGGATCCAAATAACACAGATGCCATATTTTCTGATGATGCAATTAACTACTGGCAAGATGTAGATTTATACATTGGTGGTAGTGAGCACGCAACCGGACACTTATTATATGCACGTTTTTGGCAGAAATTTTTGTTTGATAAAGGCGTAGTTCCTAAAAATGAGTTTGCTAAAAAACTGATTAACCAAGGAATGATTACAGGTACTAGTGCTTTTGTCGGTAGAGTTGATGGCTTCCAATACGAGAGAGGTACGTGGGGAGCAAAAGGATATTACGGGGGAGCCTATAACGTAAAATCTGATATTTATATTTCAGCTGGTCGTTCCAATGATCAAGAATTACTAAAAGATTTATTAAAAGCAAATAAACCTGAAAAAAGTAATGCAATCAAAGCTTATAACGAAATAATAAATGATATAGAAAACTTCAAGATAAGTATCCGTCAAGGAGTTCACGCAGATGTTTCTTTCGTAAATGCTTCAGATGAGTTAGACATTGAAGCTTTTAAAAACTGGAGACCAGAATACAAAGACGCTGAATTTATTACTGAAGAAGATGGTACTTTTAAGGTTAAGCGTGAGGTAGAAAAAATGTCTAAATCTAAATACAATGTGGTTAGTCCAGATAGTATTTGCGAAGATTATGGCGCAGACAGTTTACGTTTGTATGAGATGTTTTTAGGCCCATTAGAGCAATCTAAACCTTGGAACACTGCTGGTATTACAGGTACTCACGGTTTCTTAAAAAAACTATGGCGTTTATATTTAGATGATAACGGCGCTAAATTTACAGATGCTACACCAACAAAAGACAACTTAAAAACATTACACAAAACCATTAAAAAGGTTGCAGAAGATATAGAGAACTTCTCTTTTAACACGTCTGTATCTACCTTTATGATATGTGTAAACGAGTTGTCTAGTCAAAAATGCACTAGTAAAGAAATTTTAGAAGCCTTAGCCATTTTAGTTTCTCCTTATGCACCACATATAGCAGAAGAATTATGGCAGCAATTAGGACACACAACTTCTATTGCTACAGCTCCTTTTCCAAAGTTTGATGCATCACACCTTGTAGAAAGCAGCAAAGAATATCCTGTTTCTTTTAATGGTAAAATGCGCTTTAAATTAGAATTGCCATTAGACTTATCTAAAGACGAAATTGAAGCTACAGTAATGGCACATGAAAAAACTATTGCTCAATTACAAGGTCGCGAACCTAAAAAAGTAATTATAGTTCCAGGAAAAATAATAAACATTGTGGGGTAAAAACCTTAAAAAAACAATATATTTTATATACACCCCTATTTTTATAGGGGTGTTTTTTATTTAAATAATAATTTTAACCACACACCCCTTAATTTTATCGATTAATTAGAAATAATTTTAATAATTAATTTAATTTAGCACCAAAATCTAAAATAGTTAATTATGATTGTTGGTATCCCACAAGAAATTAAGAATAATGAAAGCCGAGTTGGTATGACACCTGGTGGAGTTTTTGAGTTAACAAAAAACAATCACACCGTATACGTACAATCTGGCGCAGGCTTAGGCAGTGGCTTTAGCAACAAAGACTACCAACAAGCAGGAGCAGCAATTTTAGACACCATTGCACAAGTATACGCAATGAGTGAAATGATTGTAAAGGTTAAAGAACCTATAGAAGAAGAATACGAGCTTATAAAAGAAGGACAAATTTTATTTACATATTTTCATTTTGCATCTAGTGAAGCATTAACCAAAGCTATGATAAAGCAAAAAGCTATATGTATTGCCTACGAAACTGTTGAAGACAATGACGGCACTTTGCCACTACTAACTCCAATGTCTGAAGTTGCAGGAAGAATGGCAATACAACAAGGTGCAAAATACTTAGAGAAACCAGTTAAAGGTAGGGGCGTACTTTTAGGTGGCGTACCTGGTGTTGCTCCGGGCAAAGTTTTGGTTTTAGGCGCTGGTGTTGTTGGCGTACAAGCTGCTAAAATGGCAGCTGGTTTGGGCGCGCACGTCACCATACTAGATGTAAACATGAAACGCTTACGTTATGTTAATGATGTAATGCCACCACATGTTACAACAGAATTTTCTAACGAGTTTAACATTAGAAAACACATTAAAACACATGATCTTATTATTGGCGGTGTACTTTTAAAAGGCGCTAAAGCTCCTAACCTTATCACCAGAGATATGCTAAAAGAAATGAAACCCGGTACTGTAATAGTAGATGTTGCCGTAGACCAAGGCGGCTGTGTAGAAACTACCAAACCAACTACCCATGAAGACCCAATCTATATTATAGATGATGTTGTACATTATTCTGTTGCAAATATGCCAGGAGCTGTACCTTACACCTCTACAATGGCATTAACCAATGTAACACTGCCTTACACCTTAAAACTAGCCAACTTAGGGTGGGAAGCTGCTTGTAAAAAAGACGCCTCTTTACATAAAGGCTTAAACATTGTATTAGGTAAAATAGTTTACAATGAAATTCTTGAAGCTTTTGGTTGGGAAGAAGCATTAGCATAAACTTAAACACATGTCAGTAAAATAAACCTCGCTAAATTTGGCGAGGTTTTTGCTTTTTAATTGTTATATTTATTTTTTTAAACACAAACTATGTATACATATTATATTATTATTGGTGCAGTTGCTTTAGTTAGCTGGATTGTTAGCAATAGACTTAAAAGCAAATTTAAAAAGTACTCTAAGGTGCAATTACGCAACGGAATGAGTGGTGCAGAAATAGCTGAAAAAATGTTAGCAGATAATGGCATTAGAGATGTAAAAGTGATTTCTACTCCTGGTATGTTAACAGACCATTATAACCCAGCAAATAAAACAGTAAACCTTAGTGAAGGTGTTTACAACCAACGCAATGCAGCTGCTGCAGCGGTTGCAGCTCACGAATGCGGACACGCAGTACAACACGCTACAGCATACCAATGGCTAACAATGCGCTCTAAATTAGTGCCTATTGTTAGTGTAACATCTAGTATGTCTCAATGGGTAGTTTACGGGGGCGTTGTTTTAATGGCAGTGTCTGGTATTGCTGGTGGTGTAGGATTTTGGATAGCAGTTGCCGGTTTGGTAATGATGGGTTTTGCTACATTATTTAGTTTTGTTACTTTACCTGTAGAGTACGATGCCAGTAACCGTGCATTAGCTTGGTTAAAAAATAAAAATATGCTTAGCCAAGAAGAATATGCTGGCGCTGAAGACGCTTTAAAATGGGCTGCCAGAACATATTTAGTTGCTGCTTTAGGTGCATTAGCCTCTTTAATATACTGGGCTTACCAAGTATTTGCTAGAGATTAACTATTTACAGTACATAAAAAGCAAAAGGGTGTCTTTAAAAGACACCCTTTTTTATTGGGCATAATGTTGCTCTAAAAAATTCCCCAAACCATTAGAACCAACTCTAGTTAGCGTTGCTCACTACACCCAACTTTACTTTGCTATATGTTAATGTTTAAATACAATGAAAACCTGTTTTTAACCTCAACCTTTCCGTTGTTTAAATCCTGATCTATTGGCAACATACTTGTAACACCTAAAGAGTACTTTTTATAACTAGCCTCTACGCTTAGCTTACCAAAAAATACATCGCCCCCCGTATTTAAAACCGTTAAGTTGTAAGACTCATCCTCACTATAATTTTCACCACCAACACCAATTGCAGGTGTTAGCGCAAAATTAGTAGACAAGTAATATGTTTTATAAGTATTTAACCCATAATTTAACTGATTACCAAACTGGTAGTCTTTAGAGTTTTTTGTTTTAAAAGTATAATTAACCATTGCAGACATTCCCCAATTGTTATGAGAAAGTCCGTAATTTACCGCCGTAACATAATCCCAACTCCCTGTTCCTAGCTGAAAACTGGTGTTTACACTGCCTGTATTATTAGCTCTATCAAAACTACCGGTTGGCATTTTTACACCACCACCTATTTGCAAAGAGTGTTGTGGGCCAACCACCATAATACTATCTTGTTTTGCTAATATTTTGTAAAAACTTAAAACTGTTATATCTCCTAAACCATTAATATTCTGAGAAGATTTGTTTGCAAACTCTCTATTATGAAAATGATAAGGCACAATTGCATTTACTAAAAAACGCTTACCAATTGGCACTCTACCCCAAGCCTGTAGTGTATTAAAGTTTTCATCTATCCAAGGAGAGTCGTTAAAAATACCATCTCTAGATTGGTAACTTTGAGATATGTAACGCACTCCTGCAAAATTAGTATCTAAACCAGTACCAAACCCCATACTACCGCCATTACCACTACAACCACAAGTGTCACAAAAGTCCTCAAAAATGTAATGCTTTGTAGTTGTCACCGTTTGCAAACTATCTGTTGGCTCCGTTTTATGTATTGCAAACACATTGCACACAACCAATAGACATGCTATTATTATTAATTTTTTCATATTCTATTTTTCTGAAAATCGTTCGTCTGTTAAAAAGGTATTATCCGTAAGGGTATTTAAAAAAGCAATAATTGCAACCCTCTCATCCTCTGTTGTAGCAATACCTAAATTACCATTGTTATTTAACAACGGATCTAGCGTTTCTGAATCTACAACTCCTTCATTATAAAAAGCCAATACCGCCTCTAAAGATCCAAAACGCCCATCATGCATATATGGCGCTGTTACCGCTATATTTCTAAGACTTGGCACTTTAAATTTGTAATTATCAGCCACAAAACCAGTTACTTTTCCTCTTCCTATATCATCTAATTTAGGATTAGGTTGCAAGCCATTATTTCTAAAACTTCCATCAGAAAACAATGCTGTAGCGTGGCAACTAGCACATTTTTGCTCAAAAAGAGCTAAACCCTGTTCTTCCACTTCGGTTAGTTGAACTTCTTTATTTATATACTTATCATACTTTGCATCTGCAGAAATCATAGTTACCATAAACTGCGATAATGCTAACAAAAAGTTTTCAGAATTCACTTCTCCATCTTCAAAAGCCTCAGCAAACAGTTTTTTGTAACCAGATTTGTTCTTCAGTTTTTCTATAACATTTTCTAGCGTCTCATCCATTTCTACCTCTGTAGTAATAGGAATTACAGGAAAAAGGTCTAAATGACCAGTTGCACCATCCCAGGCAAAATTTTCTAAAAAAGCCATATTTTGCACAGGCGGCGTGTTTCTTGTTCCCTCTAAATCGTTTACGCCATGGCTAAATGTATGTCCGTGATGTGTAAATGCATATTTTTGTTCATGACAAGATCCGCAAGAAATTGTACCTGTAGAAGATACTGCACCATCATAAAACAATTTACGACCAAGCTCTATTCCGTTTTCTGTTAACGGGTTGTTAGTTAAGTTGTACGTTACCTCCGGAAAATGAGCTGGCACCTCTAATTCTACCGAAACATTGGTGTAACCATCATCACTATTTTGACAACCCACAACAGCTAACAAAGTTAAAAAGAAACTAATTTTCTTCATATCAACTAAATAAAAAATAGGAGCTACAAGCCCAGCTAAAACCAAAACTAAAACCAGGCCCGTAACACACTATTAAATTTTAATGACTACTGTTACCAGCTTCATTATTATGTACGTGATCTACCTTAAAAACTAATGGTACGTTAGCCGCTACTTTTACAGCACCTTCGCCACCCATAATTGCATTGCCATAAGCCTCTAAACTTACTGCTTGTTTAGCTGTTAAAAGTGCATTTGCATCTGTAATAATATGTACTTCTGGAGCCATATCTTCATTTACAATAATTGCAGAACCAGTTGGTACCTCTATAGTAGTTTCTGTGTAATTAGTAACCTCATCACTAGCTCTACCCAAGTGAACTTTAAAATTTTCATCTGTAGTTGTACCAGATGTATAAGCTCCTTCAAAATTGATATACTTGTAACCAGAAGCCCAAGACCATGTCATATCATACTCACTAGCAGCATCCCAAAAATCTCCTGCTCCGCTTAAACCTTGATCGTATTTTTCTTTATCTACACCAATACCAAACTTAACAGCTTTGTATGTACCTGCTGGCACACCTTCTAAAACTATTTCTGTATTATCAGCAAGCTCATCATTAGAATCTTCACTAATAATAAAATAGCTACTTTCTTTTGGGTATGAATACTCCATACCGTCTTCATCTATTAAAACAATGTTACTTATTATGTAGTTTAAACGAGATACCGTTAAAGCCTCACCGTTTGCATTTGCTGTATTAGCTGTTCCTAGTGTTAACTCATTTCCTGCAAAGCCACTATCAAACTCTAAAGTAACCTGTCCTGGATTTACATTATCCATTTCTCCGTCATCATCAGACGAACAAGATGCTAATGCTATTAAACTAAAACTTACTACTATCGATTTTAAAAAATTTGTTTTCATTTTAAACTTTTACTTATTTCTTATTCTATTTTGTATGATTTTATTGTGCGTTTAGTTCTAAAAAAATCATATTACAGCACCATATTTCTATAAAACGAAATGGGAGTATTGACTTTTTTAAAAAAATAAACAGCGGCGTTGTTAAGCTTTAGGTTGATAATAAACAACACAAAGAAATTATGATTTTACAAAGACTGAAAAATCACATTAATACGAAGCTTAACTAATAAAATTTAAGAAATAGGAGGACGTAAAAGGCCAAAAACCGATTTGTAGTTATAGGTACTCTCTGCAGAAAGTATTTTCGATTTTTTTTCTAAAGTAGATTGTGAACTCAAAAAAAGATCTTCACTATTTTGATGAAACAACAACTGAAACTCAGATTTTACAACACCTTGCTCATTGTGCTCTTCCTGGGTAGACTTCTCTATAGATTTCATTAAAGCACACTTACCATTACACTCTAACTCTGGCTTGTCTTGATTTATACACAAAACCTTAGAGATATAATCATAATTAACCACATACTCCATAAACGGGAATATTGGTTTAAGACATATAATAAATGCTATTATGAGTAACGTTTGTTTCACGCCGCAAATTTACTATTAAAATGAGTTTAAAACTAGAACATTTGTCATAAATAGCTACAATTATATCTGTATTTGCCTATCTATTTGCTGATCTAATGATATAAAGGTTTCTGTTCTAGAAATACCTTGTATTTGTTGTATTTCTTTATTTAACACCTGCATAAGGTGCTCATTATCTTTACACAAAACTTTTATTAAAATAGACCAGTTACCCGTAGTATAATGACACTCTAAAACCTCTGGAATTTTCTCTAGCTCTTTAACTGCACTTGGGTTACTCATAGCTTTATCTAAAAAAATACCAATATATGCCATTGTGGTATAGCCCAAAACTTTAGGGTTTATAACAAACTTAGAACCAGACATAAGTCCGGACGTTTCTAACTTACGTAAACGTTGGTGAATTGCAGCACCAGAAATTCCTATTTTACGAGCAATTTCTAAAATAGGCTTACGAGCATCTTGCATTAGATACCTTATAATTTTCTTGTCTATTCCGTCAATTTTTATTCTATCGTTATCAAATTTCATAAGTCTAGTTATAAATTAACCGTAAATATACCAATATAGCTTTAAATGCTAACTATGTTCTACTGTAGAATTGTACCCTTTATACTCTGTATTATATTCTTTAAACACAATACCATACTCTTGTAACTCGTTTAAAATAGGCTCGTAAATGTCTTTAGTTATAGGTATTTGCACACCGTAATTTTTAACTTTATTATTTAAAATTAGCAAGGTTGCTATGGCAACTGGCAAACCAACAGTTTTTGCCATTGCAGTATGCGTTTGGTTTTTACCCAAGGCAACCATATTAGAGTCTATTTGTTTTTGTTCTCCGTTAAGTGTGTAGCCAAATTTATGATACATCACAATCATATCCTTATCATCCTTATCTAACGTCCAGCTTTGCTCTAAAATTTGTTGTAATATTTGAGCAGGAGTACCATTTTTTAAAGTTATAAATTTAGAATCATCAAAAATATGAAGTTCTAGCAGCTTACCCCACATAACATCATCCTGATCTATTTTTAGGTAATGACGCAATTTAAGCTCCACAGAATCTGTTGGTGAATATGGCAAAAACAAATTGGTAAACGATCTGTAACTCATATTTTCAGAGTTTTCAATAGTATAACTATCATCTGTCATTCCTAGTTCTACAAACATATTCCAAGCCTTAGAGAAACCAACTCTGCGCATTGTTCCTCTATATAAAGTAAGTACATCTTGTAAGCCATAAGCTTCTCTATATTTTAAAGAGTCTCTGTTTGCGTAGCCTTCAAACCTACCAAAACCTTCTACATTAAAAAATTCGGTTCTTCTAAACAGTTTGTTATAAGGTATGTATTTATAAGTACCCTCTTGTATAAATTTTGCTGCACCACCTTGACCCGCAACAACAACGTTTCTTGGGTTCCAAGTAAACTTATAGTTCCATAAATTAGTATCGCTCTCTGGCGCTACTAAACCACCAGTAAAAGACTCAAACAACAACATTTTACCGCCTTGCTCTCTAATATCATCTATAATTTGCATGGCACTCATATGATCTATACCAGGATCTAATCCTATCTCGTTCATAAAAACAAGTTTATTTTCTTTAACCTGCTTATCTAAGCCCATTAACTCATCACTAACATAAGATGCTGTAACTAAGTGCTTTTTAAAACCAACACAATCTTTAGCTACTAATATGTGTAAACTAGCAGGCAGCATAGATATTACTATAGTAGCACTTTGTATTAGCTTTTGTCTCTCTTCAATATTAAAAATATCTAAACCAACAACTGTACACGCATTGTGGTTTGCAATATTTGGAGCTATATTTTGCGGTTGTAGGTCTCCTATAGTTATATGTAAGTTTTCTTCTTTTGCCTTACCAAGTAAATAATCTAATAAATAAGCTGTAGATTTTCCGGCTCCCAATACAAGTATTTGTCTTAACATATGTTTTATTACTTTTGATAGTGATACTGATGAAAACATCAGTTTTGTTACATTTATAAATTTACAAACGTTTTTTGTTATGAACAAAACAATTTTAAGTGCAGGAGTATTTTTTGGTTTTACGGCTGTAATCATTGGTGCATTTGGTGCTCATGGATTAGAAAATTTAGTAGATGCCAAGTCTATTGCATCATACAAAACCGGAGCTCAATACCAAATGTATCACGCCTTGCTTTTACTTGTTTTAGGCCTATTACCGCAGCTTACAGTAAAGCAAAAGAAACCAATTTTTTACGTTTTAGTAATAGGTATTATTCTTTTTAGCTTCTCTATATATGTTTTAAGTATTGATACTATTTTAGGATTTAATGCAAAATCTATTGCTTTTGCAACTCCAATTGGTGGATTATTTTTAATAATTGGATGGTTTTTATTAGGTTATCGCATTTTTAAACATTTTAACTAAACATTTGATAATTAAACCATATAACTGTATTTTTTTTTTAGCTTTGCATTAACATTAAAACTAAAACTATGAGCACTTATAGTCCAGACACGAAAACGATTTCGTTGGAGGAATATGGTATTACAAGCACTGACATTAATTATCAATTATCTCCGTCAGAATTGCACAAAATAACTTTGGAAAAAGATATGGGTAAAGAAGCCTCTTCTGGAGCTTTAGCAATTAATACTGGCGAATTTACAGGTAGATCTCCTATGGATAGATTTATTGTAAAGGATGATGTAACTGCTGACAAAGTTTGGTGGGGAGATATTAACATTCCTTTTGCACCAGATAAATTTGATGCACTTTATGACAAAGTGATTGATTATCTAAACGAAAAAGAACTTTATGTTAGAGATGCTTACGCATGCGCTGATAAAGATTACAAGTTAAACATTAGAGTTATTAACGAGTACCCTTGGTCTAATATGTTTGCTTACAACATGTTTTTAAGACCAACTGTAGAAGAGCTAAATGGCTTTGATCCAGAATGGACTGTTGTTAATGCCCCTGGTTTTATGGCAGACCCAGAAGTAGATGGTACACGCCAACACAATTTTGCAATTTTAAACTTTACAAGAAAAATTGCTTTAATTGGTGGTACTGGTTACACAGGAGAAATTAAAAAAGGTATTTTTTCTGCGTTAAACTTTATTTTACCTGTTTACAAAGACACATTGCCTATGCACTGTTCTGCAAACGTTGGTAAAGATGGTGACACTGCTATTTTCTTTGGCTTATCTGGTACAGGTAAAACTACCCTGTCTGCAGATCCTAACAGAAAATTAATTGGTGACGATGAGCACGGTTGGACAAACGAAAATTCTGTTTTTAATTTTGAAGGTGGTTGTTACGCTAAAGTAATTAACCTATCTGCAGAAAACGAACCAGAAATTTTTGGTGCAATTAAAAAAGGTGCCATTTTAGAAAACATTGTAATGGATGATAAAGGTGTTGTAGATTTTGCAAACACTTCTATTACACAAAACACAAGAGTTAGTTACCCTATTTATAATATAGAGAACATACAAGAACCATCTATAGGTACTAACCCTAAAAATATATTCTTTTTAACAGCAGATGCATTTGGTGTACTGCCTCCAATATCTAAACTAACTCCTGCACAAGCTGCTTACCACTTTATATCTGGTTACACTGCTAAAGTTGCAGGTACAGAAGCTGGTGTTGTAGAGCCGGTACCATCTTTTTCTGCTTGTTTTGGCGCACCTTTTATGCCATTACACCCAACTAAATATGCAGAAATGCTAAGTGCAAAAATGCAAGAAGCTGGGGTTAATGTATGGTTGGTTAACACTGGCTGGACAGGCGGACCTTACGGTGTTGGTACACGTATGAAATTGAAGTACACACGTGCTATGATTAATGCTGTATTAAATGGCGATTTAGGTTTATACTCTTATGATAAATACCACATACACTCTGTATTTGGTGTTGCACAACCAAGAGAGTGCCCAGGTGTACCTACAGAGGTACTTAGCCCAAGAACAACTTGGAATGATGATGAAGCATACTACAAAACTGCTTTTAAATTGTCTAACGCGTTCCGCGAAAACTTTGCCAAGTTTGAGTCTTACGCTAATGAAGAAATTAGAAGAGGTGGCCCACAACGCTACGCCTTTTAAGCATAACACTGTACTTAGTACAGCTTAATAATTTTAATTACAAAATCCAGAGGAGCTAGCTTCTCTGGATTTTTTGTTTTTAAAAATGTACGTTTTATCAACTATAACAAAAAAAAAGAACTTTTACATTTATTTGCATTTGTGAAGTGAATAAAGCTTAAAAATCTAAGTGCGTGTGTTTATAGCATATGAGAAGAATAAACGTAATACATTGAGGTTATTAGGTGGTTTTACACAATTATGAAGAAGATTACATTATTAATCCTATTTTCTTTTCTGCTACCCTTATGAGTGTCTTTTTACACGCTACGTTTATACAAAATACAATTAACAAAAATATACTGTAACATTTTAGCTAGTTAATTGTCTTATGAATAAACTAACACATGAAACACTTATACTTAACTATTGCATTATTATTTACACTATTTAATGCATATTCTCAGCAAACGCTCTCCGAAATAATAAAGAAAAATACTTCAACTTTTCATTATCAGGATAATCAGTTTAAAGGAGATGGATGGGAAGAAATATTGGGTCAAATAAAAGAACACAAGAATGTTCTAATTGGTGAAGATCATTTCTTTAATGAAATTCCGTTATTTATCTCTAAAGCAACATCACAAGTAAAATTTGACAACTTTTTTTGCGAAATAGATCCTTATTCTGCAAAAATAATTGAACAAAAGATACATACCTTAAATGAAAATGAACTTACACAATATGTAAGTGACCTAAGTAATAATCTTTCATTTTCTTTTTATTCTATGGTACCTGAATTTAATATGCTAAAAGATTTAGTCCAAGCTAATACAAACATAATTGGCACAGACCAAATTATGTTAACTGCAGATAAACTAATGGCAATAAAATTACTTGAGATAACAAAGAATGAAGTTGCTAAAACAATATATGAAGATATAAAAAAGAGGTCTGATGAACATTTTCAATTATTTATAAATAAAAAAGGAGGTCCCTATTTTTTTTCTGAAAAGTTTGAACAAAACCTTAAAAAACTGGAAACACTTAAATTAAGTTTAGAAGAAAAATTGATTATAAAAGATTTAAAGTTATCTAGAGAAATATATATTACACAAAATCACTATCTAAGAATTCAATTAATGAAAAATAATGTTTTCAAAAATATTGAACTTTTAAAAGAACATAAAAATTTATTTAAATATGGAGCAATTCATATAAATAAAGGCGAGAGTATATTAGGTGGTTATGACATTGGTAATTTTGTTTCTAATATAACTGATGCAAATTTTGACTCTTCTTTACATGTAATGATAATAGGCAAAAATGGAACACAAGGAATTCCTTTTAGTAAGGAAGTTCAAAAAATAGATTTAAATAGCAAAGATTTAAAACATTATAGCGTGTTTTTTGAAAATACAGAAGGAAAAGAATGGCACTTGTTTAACACATCTAAAATTTTAAAAGGTGTAAATTCTAACAAAATAAAAATAGACAATAAGGTATTGCTAAAAACATTAAAAGGCTTTGACTATATAATTGTAATACCTGAAGTTAGTGCCGCTTTAAACATAAATTAACCTTTGTGAAATTAGCTATTTAAACCCAATACATAATATTTGTTTTTAGCTAAGTTACAAACCAAAACTAGAGTACTTATTATCCCTACTAAATTTTATACATAAACGCCTTACCAACAATTTAAAAATAATAAATGAGTAACAAAACAGTATCTTTAATAGGTGTATTAGCCACAATCATATTTATAAGTAGCGCTCTTATTGGAGGTTTATTAATTGATGATTATAGTGTTACTAGCCAATACATAAGTGAAACTTATGCAGTAGATACAGAATATGGGGTATGGTTAAGAATCTTAGGTTACATACCTAGTGGCATCTTATTTACTATTTTTTGCTTTGTTGCAATTAAGTATTTCCCTTCTTCTAAATTAATAAAAACTGGATTTTTGGGTGTTGGTGTATTCTATGGTATTGGAACTATTGTAACGTCTATATTTGCTTGTGATAGCGGTTGTAATCCCGAATTTATAAACCCAAGTATTTCGCAAGTAATACATAATTTATCAGCCTTATTAATATATGCTATTGTTCCTATAAGCATTATTATAGCGGGTATTGGTTTAACAAAATTCTCTAATTACAAGGCTCTTTCTTTTTCATCTATTATTTTAGGTACTCTAAGTGCTGGTTTGGTTTTTTTATTATTTTCTAATCTTCAATCAGATTTTTTAGGCCTATACCAACGAGTTATTGAATTATTAATTTTAACTTGGGTATTGATATGTGCTTTTAGAATAAAAAAAACAGGCAATAATGATCTTAATTGATATAATTTTTGACATTTAATCTAAGTTAAATACTAATTTCATATACCAACTATAATACTAACCACTTGCTATAACACAAAAAAATGAAGTTTTTAATTATCATTGGAATAGTTTTACTGATTATAATTTCTGTTTGGTATGCTAAAAAAACTGGTGTAAATTCTGAATTTCACAATAAACAAAAAGCACTAACTGTTTCTGACACTATAGATAATCCTTTAGATTTTGGATACAAGATGGTTTGGATTGCTGTAAAAACAAATCAGAAAAAAAAACTTGCTGAAATTATTAAATTAAAAAGCATTAAACCGGCAAATTGGAAAAGTGGTATTAAAACAGCTTATGAGGACGGAATTTACATTACTCCGCAAATTGGAGAATGGAGACCTTAATTACCGGAAATAGATTGGTAAACAAAGGAGATAACAAAGAAAATATGGCTACATTAGAAACTCTCTTAAATTATTTAAGTGCAGAGTTTGGAGAAGCACAATTCTTTGGTACCAACCGAGTAGTAGAATACCATAGTTGGATGAAGTCTAAGAATGGAAAAATGGAACGAATTTATTCGTATCTTGGTGAAAGTATGGAAAACATTAAAGTGTTTGGACAACCAACTGATGCCGAGGACCAATTAACTCTATTTAATTCTTTCTCTAAAGATGCTGAGAATGAAGCATATTTTGAAAGACAAGATTTAACCTATGCAGATGAAATGTTAGTTATGGAGATTGCTGGTAAATGGGGTGTAAATCCTACTGTATTATCTAAACGAACAGATATAAAGAAAGAATTAGGACTAGTTGGTGAGTAATTGCTATAACTAATAAAAATAACCGTTGCACACGCCTTTAATACTAGTGTGTATTATCATATTTTTTAAATTTTAAAACGATAATTATTATGAAAAACCTATTAAAAACATTACCAATTCTACTATTATTTGTAACCTTTAGTGCGTTTAACACTAATGAAAAAAATTCTGAAACAAAGCCAAACGGACTAAAAATTGAAATTATATTTAATAGTAATTTACAGCCTGATGATTTAATTAATATAAAGAAGAAATTAGCTTCTAACGGAATTACTCTTACTTATAAGTCGTTTGATTTTAATGAGAATAATGAATTAATAGCTATTTCATTTGATGTTGACTGTAATGATGGATTTAAAGGTGGAGCTAAAAAGCAAAATATTACTAGCAAAACCAGATGGGGATTTTTTAGAGATTACTCAGAAGATGCAGAAAGTCCGTTTGGAATAGGTCTTTTAAAATAGAGTTTTATGAAAATAAAATTTTCATCAATTTTAATTCTAATTACTCTTATTTCTTCTGCTAGTTATGCCCAAAAAACAAACAAGTTTAAAATGACTAAAGAAGTAAAGCAATTGATAGAATTAGGTAGAGATTCTATTATTAAGCTGGCTCTGCCTTTGGTCGATAAAAATGTAAGCTTAGAAAATTTTTCTAAAACTAGTGTACAAAGTAACGGCACAGAGGTTTATGTTGCTTTTTCTAATCCTGTTATGTACTTGCCATTAAATACTGTTTTTTATGACGGTGTTGGTGTAAATTTAACTACTGGATCTGGTTACAAAAGCACCGTTGCTAATCCTGCAGGTTATAATACTCAAGAAAAAACACCTTATTATTTACAAACAGAATCAATTAAAAAAAACGTAGCGTTTGTATGTAATGCCATAGACTCTTTTAATTACGCAGATATAGCCAATTTTAATGGTAGTATGCGCATTTTAGAAAAAGAAAACCATTACAACATTAGTGTTGTATCTGAAACGCAAGAATCATGGTATAAAGTTAAAAAAGTGACTGGTAAAATGTTTGATGAAGGTCACGCTCACCTAGAGCTACCACCAATTACAGAGGATAACCAAAATACGTTTAAAGAAGTGCTTTTTAAGAAGTAAAAAACAGCTTGGCTAAACAATCTACTATCTTTTAAGCTCTTCATTTAAAATATTACACCCTTTAAAATTGGTTTAATTTTTATATTCTAAATTAGGATCTCAAATTCTTAACCAAAAAATAATCGTATTACAATGTCTAACTTAAACGAAATAAGGAAAAATTATTCAGTTTTCACTACCGATAAGCTATTAAATATTGCTAAAGAAATAGACGGTTTAAAACCTGAAGCTATTGTATTACTACAAGAAGAGTTAATTAAGCGAAATGAGTTAGAGGAAGCTTCTAAAATAACCAAACACCTTATAAACCAAAAGAACGAGCAAGAACTAAGAGACAATTTTGATCCTGAAAATTATATTAAAAAAGAATTAGAAGCTGGAGAATCTATTGAAAATATCAAATTTAAGCTGAATACAATGGGCATAGATATGTTTGATGTTATAAAGAAAGAACAGTCACAAGAAAATATAATTGTAAACTATATTGAATCTAAAAAACTTGAAGGAGAATCAAAAGAAACAATAGATAATGATTTGAAAGAAAACTTTAATGTTGACTCTAATTATTTAAATGAAGTAAAAAATAAATTAAGAGAAAAAGGAAAAAAGAACATAACAATTGGTATTGTATTACTGGTTGTTTCTATTTTAATTAATATTTTTTTACTTACCAAAGGAAGCATAAGTATACCTGCAATATTACTTTTTGGTTTAGGAGTTTGGAAATTAGTAAAAGGAGAGCATCAATTAAGAAAAAATTGAAAAAACATTTAAACAAAATCTCCTAAATTTATCATTTAACACACAACTAATCTACTAAAAAAGCGTTAGTTACTACTGTAGTGTATACAAATTACACCTTAACCAAACTGTAAAAAAGCATATTACTGCTTTAAAAAAACCAAAAATTATGGGTTACATTAAATTAATCTTATTTGCTATTATGCTAGTTGTAGGTATTATAAGTATCATTAACTATTACCAAGGCAAAGGAGATATGAAAAGGACACAAGCCAGCATTTTAGAAAACTTAACCCATGATAGAGTCCTCACAGAAAAAGAAATAGACAGTTTAAAAAAACTATACAAGATTAAATTAGAACGAAATACGCCTGTATATTCTATATCTGGAACTGTTGGGTATATTGTTTTTGAAACCAATGGTCAAGGTCAAAAAGAATGGCAAATTGGAGGTGTTATAATTGCTAATAAATCTGCTAAAATTTTAGCTAAAAAAAATATTGCTCTTGAGCAGTTTATTGTAAACGATAAAGATGTAAATCCTAAAATAGAAGCTCTTAATAAGGAACTAGAAGCAAACACTATAACCGAAGAAGAAGCTACTGCAAAAGCTAATATTATATTTGAGAAGTATACAAACAACACTATAGAGTTTGTAATAGCAAATCCATTAAAAAAAGAAAAACCTGTTTACGTATTAAGCTATAAGAATAATGATATGGTTACTCCTGTTAATTTGTTAGCTTAGTGTAACAAAACAACCTATGAAAACACTTTTTATTTTTATTTTAACAATAAGCACAATGAGTTCTTTTGCACAAAAAAAAGATTCGTTAATTTCTGCTTTTGGAACCAATTTTAAGCTGTATAAAAATTTAAATACAAACACTTTTGAGGTACATAAGAATGATGAAAAAGTGATTTTTAAAAACCTAAAAACAGCTGTACGCTTAAATGGTTTTTTACAAGTTTTAGATGAAAAAAATAGTATGTTTTATATTAACGAAAATGGCGCTAAAGTAAAAGAAGCTAACTTAATAACAGAAGTTTGTGGCACAGTACCAAATTACACCTATAAAATACTACGCAAAAACAATACATTTATTGTAACAGAATTAGTGGGTTACGATGGTGAAGAAAACGTTGCACCCAAAGAAATTGAAAGTATAAGTGCTGAGGGAATTGATAAAATTAATTTTCCAAATGGAACAAAAAAAGTAACGTTTGATGCTAACGAATCTATGTTTTACGCTACAGAAATATTTTTAAATGCTGTATTAATTAACAAAGGCAAAAAACAAGGTGTTTTATACAACAATACGGTACGTTATTTTGATGCTGTAACCTACGCAAACGGCATTTTAAAAGTACAGACAAACAATAAGGTTGGGTATTACAACATTACAAAAGTTAAATACAAAGATGTAGAGCCTTTTGTTAACGGATTGGCTAAATTTACAACCACCAATAATAAAACAGGTTATATAGACGCTAACGGAAACGAGTATTACGATTAAAGCATAAAGGCTTGGCAATAAACTTTAAAAACATAGCATACCTTAAACACGGAAACCAAAGACAAAGATTGGCTTTTTCTGAGTTAAACAAATATAAAATTCTAGAAAAACTTAAAAAGTACAATCCTATTTTAACTGGTACAATACCAATAGATATTGATATTAAAGAGAGTGATTTAGATATTATTTGTGAATGTAAAAATAACGCTGAGTTTTTAGCATACTTGCAACAGGAGTTTTCTACTTATAAAAACTTTAAAGTTTATACCACTTTACAAAACAACATTACAGCTACAATTGCAGAGTTTAGAACAGAGCATTTTTTGTTTGAAATATTTGGTCAAGATATACCTACAACCAAGCAAAATGCATACCTGCATATGGTTATAGAGCATCAGATTTTACAAGAAAAGGGAGTTGATTTTAAGCAACAAATAAAAGAATTAAAAAATAGCGGCATAAAAACAGAACCCGCTTTTGCTAAATTATTAGGTTTAAAAGGAGACCCGTATGCTGCATTACTAGAACTTAAAGACAAAATACACTAAAAACAACCTTGTTTAGGCAACGTTATAAGCGTTATTAACGTCTAGTAAGTAAACAACCTTACTAAGACCATTTGTTATGACCAAAAAACAGTTCTGGAATCAGCTATTACTTTTTATTACAGCTCTACTTTTAATTTTAAGCATAAGAGAATACCTATCATACCTTTTCATTCAAAAAAAAATTGAATCCTATGCCATACACACACTTTTAAATATTTGTGCCAATTTAATTTTAATTGTTGTTTCTTACTTTTTTATTCAAAAAAATAAGCTTGGAGAATTAGCAGGGCTTCAAAAAAGAAAAGTAAACAAATGGTACCTGTTACTATTTCCTCTAATATATTTAGTACTCTTAAACATACTAATTATAGATGTTGTAGATATACAAACATTGCTGCCAAACGTATTGCTTTTTTTAACATACTGTATTTCTATAGGCTTTGCAGAAGAATTAAGCATTAGAGGTTTTTTACAATCTCACCTTATAAATTACTTAGGCAACACACGTAAAAATAGTATCATCTCTGTTTTTACCGCAGCACTCTTTTTTGGTGTTATTCATCTTTTAAATTTTGATACCGGTATTTATGGCGAGTTGGCACAGCTTATTTACGCTACTTTTATTGGTGTAATGTTTGGCTTTTTATTAGTAATAACAAAAAGACTATACCCTTTAATTATTGTGCACACCATAATAGATTTTGTAGCAGATTTAGATGTTGTAGGTATGCCTATTAAAGAAAAAATAAGCGAACTTATGTCTTTAGAGACTGCTGCACTAATTACAGTATTAGCCTTGCCTTGTTTTATTTACGGCATATTTTTAATGACAAAATACAAGCTTGTAAAAACTACTGCTAGTAATGCTTAAAAAAGCATTACTACTTTTTGCTTAATAATTTATACACCAGTTCTTTGGTTAAAGGCTTGTCTGCTGCTTTTTCTCTTAGCAAACTAAAAGGGTACTTAAAATCACAGCCATTTTTATAATTACTACAACCATAAGCTGTTTTGCCTTTTAGCACACTACCTGTAGTACAAACAGGGCACGGCATTGGGTCTGGAACCTCTTGTTGTTGCTCTTTTTTCTGTTTTACAACAGTCTTTTTTTCTTCTAAAACCAAGCTAAAATCATCATTAAAACGCAACAAGCCCTCTGTGGTTCCGTTATCTGTTTTAAAACCTTTTAAGTTTACCGTACAGCCTTTATCTAGTAAACGTATGTATTGTTTTTCTGATATTTTTTTATCCTTAAAAACAAAAGGCAATACCAATGTACATCCCGTTTTATAAGCACTACAACCGTAAGCTGTTTTTCCTTTTAAAATTTGCCCCTGTTTACATTTAGGACAAGTTTTGCCCTGCATTGCTGCCGTTTTCTTTTCCTTTTTGGGTTTTGGAGCTGCTGCTTTTGCTGCTGCATGCGATATTTTTACGTGCCTTTTTTCTGTACGCACCTCGTACACCAAATCATCAATCATTTGCTTCATGTTCTTTATAAAAACACCAGCATGGTAATTGCCACTTTCAATTTGTTTTAATTGTTTTTCCCACATACCAGTAAGCTCGGCAGAAGTCAACAATTTGTTTTTTATAATCGCTATAAGTTGTATGCCGGTTTGCGTAGGCAACAACTGCTTTTTTTTACGCTCTATGTATTTGCGTCTAAAAAGTGTTTCTATAATATTTGCCCTGGTAGACGGTCTTCCAATACCGTTTTCTTTCATCAACTCTCGCATTTCATCATCATCTACCTGCTTACCTGCGGTTTCCATTGCACGCAGCAAACTAGCCTCTGTGAACTGATTTGGTGGCTTTGTTTCCTTTTCTAAAAACGATGGCTCATGCGGTCCTTTTTCGCCCTTTACAAATGTTGGTAAAATGCCTTTTTCTGGTTTGTTTTTAGCATCAGGATTTTCAAAAACTACACGCCAACCTTTTTCTAAAATTTCTTTTCCGGTAGTTTTAAAACTTACCGTATCTGCCTTACCTACTACTGTGGTGTTAGCAACCTCACAATCTGGATAAAAAACAGCAATAAAACGTTTGGTAATAATATCATACACCTGTTGCTGACTGTATTGCAGGTTCATTTCTACACCTGTAGGTATAATAGCGTGGTGGTCTGTTACTTTTTTATCGTTAAAAACCTTAGCAGATTTTCTTATTTTACCCGCTAATACAGTGGTTGTTAAATTTTGATATTTGGTTAGCTTTTTTAAAATTCCGGCTACTTTTGGGTACACGTCATTAGGTAAAAAAGTAGTATCTACTCTTGGGTATGTTACCACTTTTTGCTCGTATAATTTCTGAACTATTTTTAAAGTCTCATCTGCAGAAAACCCAAACTTGGTATTGCAATACACCTGCAGCCCAGTAAGATCAAACAACTTAGGCGCATACTCTTTTCCTTTTTTCTTGGTTATAGATGCAATTTCAAAATCGTTTTCTTGTACTTTTTTAGCAAAAGCCTCTCCTTCTTCTTTCTTTAAAAACCTACCTTCCTCACAATTAAACAAGGTATCTCTATACAAGGTTTGCAGCTCCCAATATGGTTGTGGTTTAAAATTTTCAATTTCTTTAAACCTATTTACAATCATTGCTAAAGTAGGCGTTTGCACACGCCCTACAGAAAGCATTTGTTTGTAACCACCGTGCTTAACGGTGTACAAGCGTGTGGCGTTCATCCCTAAAAGCCAATCCCCAATGGCTCTAGAAAAACCTGCGTAGTATAAATTATCATACTGTGTAGCGGGTTGTAATTTAGTAAACCCCTCTTTTATGGCCTCTGTAGTTAAAGACGATATCCATAAACGCTGTACCTCACCTTTGTACTCTGCCTGGTCTATAACCCAACGTTGTATAAGCTCCCCTTCTTGCCCGGCATCACCACAGTTAATTACAACACTAGCTTTGTCAAATAATTTTTTTACAATGCCAAATTGTTTCTGAATTCCGGCATTGTCTACCACCTTAGTTTTAAACTTATTAGGTAGCATTGGCAAGTTGTTAAGGTCCCAACTTTTCCAGTGTGGTTTGTAGTCGTTAGGCTCAAACAAGGTACATAAATGGCCAAAAGTATAGGTAACTGCATAGCCATTGCCCTGGTAATAGCCATCATGTTTGGCATTAGCACCTAATACGGCGGCAATTTCACGGGCAACACTTGGTTTTTCTGCAATACATACTTTCATAACTAAAAACAAAAATAGGTTTTTATTGGTGGTTTTTTTTAGGGTTGGTACAGAAAGAAATTAACAAAAAACAAGCCTTAGTGCTGCTTTTACTACCAAAATAAAAAAACTAATACCAACTATACTAAAAAATTACCCAATTACACATTTCCGTAATTAGGGTATAAAAAATAGTTTTACATTGTAGGAAAATTTAACAACCAAAAAAAACAACTGGCAAGCCAAATGTGCGTTTATACAACCATATTGGCGGAATAAACGCAATGAGTTGCGTTTATCCACTAGTTGTAGCCAATACAACCAACATACAGAAAACCAATAAATGTTAGACCAATCCTTCTCTTACGAAAATTTCAGAATCTTACTTGATGTAGAGAATAGAAAAGGGCGCTACCTAGAAGATAAAGCCTTTTTTAATTCGGATTTTTTTAAAAAATCAAGAGATATTTCAAACTTAATCATTGATAAAAACCAAGAAATTAGGGATGAATCTTTCAAGGTATTTTCAATAAAAATCATCAAGAATAGAAATTACACCAAACTAGACATACTAAAAGAAGAAAAACAGGAGCTAAAAAAAACAAGAGAAAAAATTCTTCAAGAGATACTAATTGAAATTGCTCAAAAAACGGATATTGAAGATTATGAACTCAAAATAAAAAAAGGACAAATAAAATGGGGAAGTCAGCTATACGAAATTGAGCGTAATCCCGAAAATTATTTTGTAACCAAACAGTTACAGCGAAATATTTATAAGACTTTTAAAGTTAAACAAGCCAGTCGCAAAACTATTATTGGTCAATTATCACTTTTATTGAATGATGGATTCCCTAAAATAATTATTAGAACAGATATTAAAAAGTTTTACGAATCTATTCCTCACAAAGAACTATTAGCAATAATTGAAGAGAACAGCTTATTAAGTTATCCTTCAAAAAAAATAATTAAACGTGTTTTAAATCAATATTGGAATATCTTAATTGCAGACGGAACAAAATCAAAAACAGATGAACGACAAGGTATACCAAGAGGAATCGGTTTTAGTGCCTATTTGTCTGAACTATATTTAAGAGGCTTTGACAAAAAAATTAAATCTCTGAGCAATGTAACCTACTATACAAGATATGTAGATGACATTATTATTATATTTACGCCAAGTCACAGAAAAGAAATTAGAAGTAAAACATCATACATAAATAACATTAAAAACATTTTATTGAGTTCTACTAAATTAGAACTTAACACGAACAAAACTGAAGTTTTAAATCTAACAAAAGAGAATAGAGAAAGGAAAATCTCACAGAGTTATGACTTAACATATTTAGGTTATAAATTCAAATTGAGTTACACTAAAAAAACAGAAACAAAATACAATAAAACCGTAACAAAAATAACAAAAGACAAACTTCAAGTGTTTATGTCTGATGATAAACTTACTCGTTATAAAAATAAAATAAACGCATCTTTTTCTGATTATAGTTCTGACATAATAAAATATGCTAGTGCGAAAAATACAACAGAAAGATTGTTATATAAAAGACTTAAATTTTTAACCAAAAACCATCAATTATTTAGACGAAAGAGTAATGTATTTATAGGGATTTATTTTTCAAATGAATTCCTAACTGAACCCTATCCTGATTTAATAGAATTGGATAAATATTTAAAACAAAAAATATCTACTCTACCTGTATCGCCTAATTCAAAAATTCGAGCAAAACTAGGTTCCTTATCATTTGAAAAGGGTTTCAGAACAAAGAGAATTGTTCGTTTCAATATTGACTCTTTTAAAAATGGAAAAATGATTAAAATCTGGAAAGAACTATAACTTATGCGAAAAAAAGTTCCAATTTCATACTCAAAAGAAAGAGTCGTATTATCAGATGTTTTACCTTATGAAACACCTGTAACATTTTCAAATAGATATTTCTACAAATATTTACTAAAACATAAAAAAAGTGAATCTAATTTAAGGTTTAAAGATAGACACAATAAAGCCTATTCAGAAATAGAGTGGATTTTATTCAATGTTAAAGAAAAAACTACACCTTTTAGTTTTAACATTACACATAAAAAAAATGACTTTAGAGAACTGTGCGTAATTCATCCATCCAATCAAAGGAATATGATTGAATTTTATGACAAGTATAAAGAACTCATAATTTACTATTGTTCTTTAAGCCCTTTTTCAATTCGTAGACCTTCGAAAGTTGCTAATTTTACTTTTTATAACGATGTTCTTCATAAAAAAAATGAAGACAAAGATTTACAACATTCTCAAATCGAGCAAGATGATAGTGAATACGAAAACTTAAAATCATTTTTCAGTTATAGAAAATATAGCAATATTCATAAGTTTTACGAGTCTTATCAATTCCACAGAAGTGAAAAAAAATATAATAAGCTTTTAAAAATTGATGTTACAAAATGCTTTGACAGTATATATACACATACTATATCTTGGGCAGTTTTTAATAAAAATATTGTAAAAACAAACATTGAATCTTCACTTTCAACTTTTGGAGGAGAATTTGACCGTTTAATGCAAGACCTAAACGCAAATGAAACAAATGGTATAATTATAGGTCCTGAATTTTCACGTATCTTCTCTGAATTAATCCTTCAACAAATTGATATTGACATTTATGAAAATTTAAAAATACGTGATAAAAACGGAAAAGAATTAATACATAAAGTTGATTATGAAGTTTTTAGATATGTAGATGATTATTTTATTTTTTACAACTTAGAATCCGATTTAGATAGAATATCGGAAACTTTCAAATTATCATTAAAGAAATATAAAATGTATCTCAATGATAAAAAGTCAATTCAATATTCTAAACCAATTATAACAGAAATCAGTATTGCAAAACAACAAATAAATGACCTGTTTAATAACCATTTACTCTTAAAAGAAAAGGATAAACAAGAAGACGATGAGCAAATAAAAGCAATTTTATATTTCAGTTCAAACAACGTAATTACACGCTTTAAATCAATTATAAAACAATCTGAAGTTGATTATAAAGATATAATGAATTATACTTTAGCTGTTCTTGATAACAAAACGAATAAATTAATCAAGAAATTCAAAAAGCTTGAAGAGGAAGAAGAAGAAATTTCAAAGAAAATTCAAAAAGAATTCGAGACAGGGTTTTTAGAAATTTTGGACGTAACATTTTTCCTTTATTCGGTTTCACCTAAAGTTAATTCTACAATAAAAGTTTGTCTAATAATTGATAAGACTACCAGCTTTCTTAAAAAAAATAAAACAAACGAATACAAAGAACCTTTCACTTCTAACTCTAAACATAATATTTTAAAGAAAATATCAGATGAAATTAACTTAATACTTCAAAAGAACAAAACAAAAAAAGAAACACAAATTGAAACACTTTATTTACTGATTGCTTTAAGTCAACTTGGAAGAGAATATCGCTTAAATTTTAAGGTACTTTGCTCTTATCTAAATATTAAAATTAATAAAAATAATTCACTGGAATTTCTCAATGAATTAAATTATTTCTCGATTACAGTCCTATTATTCTATATAAGAGATATTAAAGTCTATCAACCTATATTGAAAGAGTTAAAAAAAACAATACTGGAAACATATAAAGTTTGTAAAATAACAGGATGGAGAGATAAAACAGAATTAGTTTTATTATTAATGGATATATTAGCTTGTCCTTTTTTAAATCATAAATTAAATAAAGAAGAAAAAGATAGTTTAAACTCTGACATTTCTAGTGTTTATAATTCCGCAATTTTACCTATGCATAATCAAGAAGATTATTTATTTGCATTGAAAAAAAGTTTAGAACAGTTTAAAACAAATAAATCATTACATAAAATAGAAAAAAATATTATATTTAGAGTTATTGGAAATTACGAAAAATATGTAGACGAATTACAAAAATCTATTTGGCAGAGACAAAATATTTACAATCTAGAGACTAAATTTGTCAATTCTATTATATCATTCAAAGATAATTTTGATAATAATATCAACAAATACGAATATAAACTAAAGCTTCTGAAAGAAGTCGGAATATACAAGAATAGGGTAGCACTTATTGAACAAGAAAAATATTGGTTTACCAAATGGACTGATTTTGATTTTGGTCTAGAGCTTCAAGCAAAAAGAAGTCAAGAAGTATATTAAGTTATACCGTAACTGACAGCTAGCAATAGCAACACACACAAACGGTGTAAGTAAACTCTATAGCTGAGTTCTTACTAAAAAGTAGTCTGAGTCAGGGACTACTTTTAATATTAAGCAATAAGAAGTACTGGCTACAACAAAGTACTGTGGTAAAAAACCCATTAATTTTAAGCTAAAGTACCTCTGTAAGTATCGTCATATACTAGTCCTGATTTTGCGATAGCAAAGGCTTGTTTTTTCTGTCTGTTTAAGAACTCCAACGTGTCGGGACTTGCGGAATATTCTATCTGTGATTTATTTGCTAAATTAGGTGCTTAGCCACTCAACAATCATATACAAAACCGTTAGCAGTAATTAAAACCAAATGAGAAACCTACTAATTTTATTAATGTTTTTTACTTTCAACGAACTGATTTCGCAAGAAATAATCGGAATGAAAGAAGCCTACATTGAGATTAATTTGGTTTATAAAAACGCTACTGACCAACTGTTTTCTGGAATTGCTCAAAGCAAACGGAAAAACGGACATTTAGTTTATGAAGAGGAATATAAAAATGGAGTTATTCTGTCGAGTAATTTATATTATAATGGAAAAGAAATAAGAGTTTCCAATAAAACGATATATAATCCGAATAAACCATTAGCCCTTTCAAAAGAAATTAAATATCATTTGGATGGCGAAATTTTTGAAACTACAACTTATAATGATGACGGAATAAAAATCCTTGTTGAACAATTTAAAAACGGAAAACTGACTTATAGTTGTCAATATTTAGGAAAAAAGAAACACGGACTTCAGTTTTGTTATGGAGAAAACGGAGAGAAAATGACATATCGATGTGAATTTATTAACGGAAAGAAAAACGGAACGGAATACTGCCTGAATGACGACGGAACTGAAACCAAAAAAGAATATCGAAACGGAAAGAAAATAAAATAACTATTGCCAACACCTTATAAAAATAATTGCGATTTAGTGCTTAATCAAGGGGCGTTGCGTGTTTGTAACGTCTTATTTCCTTTCGGAGAATCCTCGAGAATACAAACCCGCAACTATTCTTATACATAAACGCTGTATATAATTATGAAAAAACTATTACTTCCATTTATACTAATCGCATTATCATTAAACGCACAGCAAAAAGAAACTGTGGATTTAAAGTGGAAAATAAGCGATACGCTGACTTATAAAACAGTAATGCGAAATATAGTTCTAGAGAAAAGCGAAGAACAAACCGAGAACGATTCTATTTCAAAAAAAATGAGCGGAATGTTTAAAGCAATGCAAGAACAATTATCTAACTTGAAATACGAAACAAAACTATTTCCTGACAAAAACGGAAATGTGGACATTGCTATGATGCTTAAAAAAGAGAAAGCAGACACAACCAAAACTTTATTTTCAGGAATGGCTAAAATGAATGGAAATGTAGTTTTAAGAGGGAAAGTAAGTCCTGACGGAGAATTGTTGAGTTTCTACTACAAAAGTGCTCAAAACAACTTGATTTCGATATTGTTTGAACTTCCGACTAAACCAGTTTCAATTGGAGACCAATGGGAAGTGAAAGTTGATATGATTTCGATGGACCAAAACTTTAAAGCGGATACACTTTCCAAAAAAAACGTGGTAAAACTTAAAGACATTAAAAGCGATAATGGAAAAAAGATTGCTGTTGTCGAATATGATATTGAAGAATTCGTTTCTGGAGATTTCGGAAATAGAATTATGAATATGTTTTCTAAAAATAAAGCTGATAAAAAAACATTTATGAGAATGTCCCACAAAGCAATAGCTGAATTTGATTTAGAAAAAGGATATTGGATATCATATGACGGAATTATGGACGTTGAAACTAATTTTTCGCTTATGGGAATGGGTGGAAATAAACGAACTGAATTTAAACTAACTCCTGAAAAATAACTGTGGGCAGCAATGGCTATAATTATACGGTTTTTAGGCTTTAAGCTAAGGGCTGTGTTTATTTAGAATGTCCGCCAAATCTTTTTGATTTGGCTTTTAAAAAAAATAAAACAACTAGCAAGTGTGCGTTTATACACTAGTTAGGCATAATCTGAAAAATCACAATGCGAAAACTAAATATCCTTTTCCTCGACTGGAGACTTTCAAGAAGTTTAACGGAAAGTGCATTGTCCTCTGAATTGAATTCTTCAGTTTTTAATTTAACTAAATTATTAAAGGAACAATTGAGGAATAATGACGATTTGGGGAAAGAAATGATGAAATTGTTAGAAGGTGGAGAATTACTTACAACGGAAATTATCGGGAGGTTTATCTCAAGAAATTTAAAGACAATCAATGGAGATATAATACTACTTGAATACCCAAGAACTTTGGAACAATATGATGGATTAAGAAAAGTCTTGAAAAATGACAACATTGAGTTTGAAAACATCTGGTATTTTAAACAACGTGAACCAAATCTATTTATGAAAGAACATTTTGAAAATCCAAAAGAAAAACAATTGATTGATAAATATGGCTTGGAAATAATTGAAAAATGGGAAACGGAATTTAAGAAAAGACGTGAACAGATTATTGAAATACAAAACGTATCTGATAAAACTAAATGGAAAATAATAGAAATGGATTATGTTGCGGATTTAAGTGTTGAATATATAAAACAGCGGATAAAAGACTGTACCTAACAAGGTGTATAAAACATAGCTAGTAAGTGCTAAATCCTACGATTTGTGCTTATTTGCAAAGACCTCCAAATTTTTAAATTTGGCTTTTAGAATAGAAAAATTAAAAACAAAACATAAAAATTCGGCTCTGTGTTAGTCCCAAAAATTAGCGTCATTTTACACGCTACGTTTCATACACAAGACCGTTGTGCTTAATTTACCGAAATGAGAATTATTGAGATAAATGGGAATAAATTCTCAAATCAAAAGGGTTTTTATCGAGAAGTAGAAAAGAAAATGACTTCTGGTCTAAATTGGAAAATTGGACGAAATCTAGACGCTTTTAGTGACGTTTTGTATGGTGGTTTTGGAGTTCATGACGTGGACGAAAAATATATTTTAAAATGGCATCGAAGTGAAAAAAGCAAATCGGAATTGAAATACTTTGACCGAATAATAGAGATAATTAAAGAATACGAAAATGTTGAATTACAATTGACATAAATGCTATTCTGGAAAACTAAAAATAGAATTGAACCCAAAAGGGAATTTTACTCGAAAATTAAAGAGTATTATATTGGAATTGCTGACAATCAAATCCCAATGAAATTGCTGAATGAAATAATTTCAAAAGTTACGGACAGAATTTATAGTGATTACAAGCGGTTTTGGAAACAGTATCCTAAATCCCGAAAAAGATATTCAACTCTAAAAATGGATGATATTGAGAATCCTTATATCCTCTTTCTGATAACTGATTTCTTTGAAGAGAGAAATATTACGGAAAGTCGGAATTTTTCAAAGATTCTGTTTAAAATGAATGAGGAAGAATTTGATAAGCATTTGGAATATAAAAACTGGTACGAAACGAAATAAAAACTAAGCACAACAATGGCTATAATTAATACGGGTTTTGGTGCTTAATCCAAAGTTTAGTGTTTTTTTTATAGAGTCCGCCAAATCTTTTTATTTGGCTTTAAAAGAGAAAAGATAACCTTAAGATAAAAAGTTACGCTAAATAATTAACCAGAAATAAACTACTTTTATTTTCTGTACTAACCTTATATAAACACGTTAGCAAATATATGAAGACACTAGTAACTTTATTGGTAATATTTGTATTTTCAAACTGCTTTTCACAAGATTTTAAGCATTTCGAAATTAAAAGATTAAATTCGTTTGGAATCGAATTGGATTTAGACAATCAAATGAATGAAAGTTATAATTTTGATCTTAACACAATTTTGAAGAAAGAAAGAAAAAGAAGGAAAAATAAAACTGCTGGAATAATTTTTACCTCATTAGGTGCATTAACTACAAGCTTTGGAGTTCTGATATTATCTAATAAATCTGGAAATGATGAAGGAAAAGCTATTCAAGGATTTATAGGAGGAATGTTTGTAGGAACCGGAATTGTTAGCGGAGGCATTTCAATTCCTTTTTTTAAATCAACAAAGAAAAGAAGAAAAGAACGAGACAAACTGATTGAAAAATATGTTATTGAAAAATAACTAGTACCTACAATTTTTAAACGCAATTACGGCGAATTCGATTTTGGCCGAATCCACTCGGAATTGCTAACGTCTGTGCTTAATCTAAATTTATGGCTAATTTACCTGTAACTGACGTTTATACGAGACCGTTGTGTGCCATTTAAAAACATCATTGATAAAATTATGAAACAACTGATTTACGGACTATTATTATTTGCTTTCCTTAGTTGCGGACAGACTTCAGTAAATTTCTCAAAATCTGAAATATTATTATTTGAAAATGTAGGCTTTGACAAAGAGATTTTGTCTGACTTAAAAAAAGCAGCTGCTGAAGAATTTTTTCAATTAGAAATATCCGAACCTGGATATATTATTGACAAAAATGGAACGCAAAGTAAAACTGAAATCGAAAAGTTAAACGGGATTTCATTTAAAACATCCGAAAATAGGGCGTATGAAATTATTCTAGAAAATAGAGTGGAATTGAAAAGTAAAGGTTATCAATTGTTTTTATCAGAAAGCGGATACGAAAGTCCTTCAACCGTTTCTGTTATTAAATCAATGGACAAATTTGATATTCTTAAAACTCAAAAAACCGATGGAATTAATTTCGGTATTGAGAACAAAGATGTTATAGAAAAGCTCAAAGTTTGGGACAAGAAATATGGAATTGAAATATTAGGAGCTGATTATGACTGGGTTGACTTAACATTTAATACAGACATTATTGATATTGCGGCCTTCGCAGCAGAAGTATACGACTTTTGCCCAGATTCAGTAGACCAAGGAGTTGGCCAAATAAGTGAGCTTGAAAGAATCATTAAAGAAGAAAAGCGACTATTCTTATGGTGGGACTAAAAAACGGACACACAACAATGGCAATAATTAATACTGCTTTTACTTCCAAAAAAGAACACCAACTATACTAAAAATTACCCAATTATACATTTTTGTAATTGTAGTATAAAAAATAGTTTTAAATTATAGGAAAATTTAACAACAAAAAAACCAACTAGCAAGCTAAATGTGCGTTTACACAACAATATTGGCGGAATAAACACAATGAGTTGCGTTTATATGTAGTTATGCCTTATTTAAAAAAAACTATGGATAGAATAGAACCCGAACCTGAAATGAAGGAATTAGGAGAATTTTTAAATTCATTCAACAAGGAAAGTGACAGAGGAGCAGTATTATTAGCTGGTTCCATATTGGATGAATGGCTTTTGGAAATTATAGAATCATATTTAATTAAAGATAAGGTATCAAAAGAATTGCTATTAGGATTTGGAGCACCATTAGGGACATTCTCTGCAAAAACTAAAGTTGCCTATTCTCTTGGTCTAATTGAGAAAAAAGAATACGAGGAAATAAACATTATAAGAAAAATAAGGAATGAATTTGGTCATAGTTGGAAAGGTGTGAATTTTGAGTCAACCAAAATCGAGAAAGAGTGTAATAAACTTGATTGGTTAGGTCCAATTGATGACTCAATAAAGAGAACAAACAGAAGTAAATTTAATTTTACAATTGCGATATTATTGACTGACCTTCTTTGGAGGAAAAGATTAGTTAAAAAAGAACAACTTGTCCAAAGAAAGTGGACAAATAAAACAAGATAAATACAATGTTTGAATTCCTTAGAAATTTAATAACTATTCCGCTTTGGACTTTTCTTGGTGTATTAATAGTTTGGATTATTTTTCGATTTCTTCTAGTGAAAATTTCAAATCTTACAGCTGTTACTTGGACTAGGTTAGAATATATTTGGATAGGTATTGGTCTATTAGGAGTCCTAACTTTAGTAGATGAGAATAGAAAACAATTTAATAAAAGTGAATTAGAAAAAGTTGAAATCTGGATTAAAAACGATTCTAAATCGTTACTAAACTTCACAAACAACCAAATGCATTGCTTTCAATATAACAACACAGGCTTATTTTCACAAGAAGAATTTGATAGAAAGCAATCTCATTCAGATTCTATTTGTTGTTGGGTTAAAAAAGTTGGATTGGTGGTAAAAGAATCAACCGAAAAAGGATACACCAAAATTGAAAACACACCGGAATTACTGGTTTCTGAAAAAGAGAAAGAGTTCGCTTTTAAAGAAATAGAAAGAAGCTTAATTGAAATCAACAAAAATATTGAAAGGCGAGACGTATTAATAACTGAAACCAATGATAATTTCTGGAAAGGTTTTAAATATAGCTTTGGTCTTTTATTATTAATAATAGCTTTTGGAATAAGATTAACAATCATTTCAAAAAAAGTCAAAGACGTAAAAAACAAGGCATAACAATGTGTATAATTAATGCGGGCTTAGTGTTTAAGCCAATATTTTGTGTACTTTTACTAAGTCCGCCAAATCTTTTGATTTGGCTTTAG
Source organism: Cellulophaga sp. RHA19 (assembly GCF_002813425.1). Classification (NCBI taxonomy): domain Bacteria; kingdom Pseudomonadati; phylum Bacteroidota; class Flavobacteriia; order Flavobacteriales; family Flavobacteriaceae; genus Cellulophaga; species Cellulophaga sp. RHA19. The sequence continues at coordinate 1,383,469 of NZ_PHUL01000001.1, read as the reverse complement.
AACAAAAAAAGATAAAACAAAATAAAAAGCTTTGACTAAGTGCTAAACTGAAAGTCTATTGACTTTCTATTTCCGCACTAACCATACACTCAACGTTGTATAGCATTAAAAAACTGATAATGAGAACAGAAAAAAGCCATTTTTGGATAGGTAAATTTGATTCTGAAGATTTATACTTTGATTTTGTTGGAGAAGATGATAGTCGATATGAATTGGATGATTATGATGATGTCCCTGTTTCTAAATTTGCTAAATCTCAAGGAGAAATATGGATTGACCACGACTTTATGGAGTCTGGATTTGAAAAACCAAACAAGGACATAAAAATACAATTTGACAAATATTCTTACGCTTATAACTGGGGAAAAGAACTCGAAAAAAGATGTTCGAAATTAACCCAACTCGAAAATAATACTTTGATATTTATTAATGAAAATCAAATTGAAAAACCAAATTCGGTTAACGGAAATGGATTTACTCTTGAGTACCTAGGAACAATAGAATATGAAATATAAAAACGCTATACAACAATGGCTATAATTAATACGGGTTTTGGTGCTTAATCCAAAGTTTAGTGTTTTTTTTATAGAGTCCGCCAAATCTTTTGATTTGGCTTTAAAAATAAGGCAAAAAAAAAGTAAGCCTTAGCGCTACTTTTACTTCTAAATTAAAACAAACGAACACCAACAATACTAAAAAATTGACCATTTACACATTTCCGTAATTGTAGCACAAAAAATAGTTTTACATTGTAGGAAAATTTAACAATTAAAAAAACTAGAAAGCCAAATATGCGTTTACACAACCATTTTGGCGGAATAAACGCAATGAGTTGCGTTTATATGTAGTTGGCACCTATTTAAAATGAAGACAATACTAACGACAATCATATTACTTTTTTCGGTAATTGGACTTAGAGCCGAATACCGACCGCTTGACCTTTATGAAATGATTTTGGGTGCAGAGAAAATTGTTTACGGTGAAATAATTGAATTGGACTCTTTGACCTTTACATTGAAAGTGGAAAGAAATCTCACGGGAGACGAAACTGAATTAGTAATTCAGCGATTTGAGAATTGGCCTTGTGCTCACCGTTGGACTGATTATAAAGTAGGACAACGATTATTTCTGTTTTTAAAAAACTACAACGGTAAACTAAATTCAATGAGTGGTGGAAATGAAGGAGAACTACCAATCCAAAATGAATCAGTTTATATCAATAGCTTCTCACTTGACCCGCCACCACCTCCAAACCCAAATGGACAGTCCAACGAGATCTTAGAACAAGATTTTATAGACTCTAAAAAATATAGAGTGTTCGGCAATGACTATTTCGGTCATAAAACTGCCTTAGATGACTTTACCTCGACAGTTATTCGAATCAGAAATTGCTTTGAAATAAAATATGGGAAATATCACCAAATTGAAGAAGCAGTCATAAAATGTGATGAAAAGCAACTTGAAAAAGACAGTGAGACCGATAGAATTCTCAATTGGACATATAAGAAATTAAAGAAAAAAACAGGTGCCAACAATGTATATAAAAAATAGGCAGTATAGTGCTAAATTCATGGGTTTCGCCTCGTATCAAACATTGTGCTTAACCGAAAATTTGGTGTTTCGAAAACGCCTACTTTTCATATACTAAACGTTGTGCGTAATTTGAGAAAACATAATAAATGAAATTAAAAATCCTTTTTACAATTATATTAACTCTCAATGTCGCCATTTCACAAGCGCAGAATTTACTCAGTAAAAAACAGATAACTGAAGACATTGAATTTCTGACAAAGACTTTAAATGAAAAGTCTTCCTATGTTTACCTAAATGAGTATGATTTCAATACCGATTTTGAAAACTATTTAAAAACTTTAAGCGATTCCACCCGACTTGAGAACTTTGGAATGTTTATTACCAATACTTTAGCAAAAATTGGAGACAGACATTCTTCCTTAAGTGGAATAAGAGGTTATGATTTAAAGGAGTCGCTGTTTTTACCATTTATTTACGCTCCTTTAAATGATAGAGTTGTTGTTTTAAATAAAAATCAAAATAAAGAGTTAGAAATACTCAATCCTAAATTTCCTTATCTCAAAAAAATTGACGGAATTGATATTAATAATTTCCTACAAAAAACACGACCAGAAGACATAAAAGCACCGCAAGAAACCTATTTTACATATGCTGTAAGAGATATTCGAGACATTGAAAAAAATTATATACTTCTCAATAAAACACTTTCTAAAGAAATAGAATTGACACTTTCAGATTCTACTTTCAACAATGACACTATTTTGACTGTTAAACCAATTAATAAGTCACAAAGGCAAAGACCTTGGGATGAAAGATTTGAGGTAGATTTTTTTAGAGTAAAAGATGAAGATTATAATAAACCTGTAATAATCGAAAAGCTCTTTAAGATAAAAGAAAAAATCGCATATATCAAAATTCCCGAAATGGTTAATAAAGATGAAGCACCTCTTCTTTTTGATAAAGTCAATTCATTTATGCAATCAATCCAAAATGATAGCGAAGCCTTGATTATTGATGTAAGAGCCAACAGTGGCGGAACCCGTGATTTATTGTATGAATTCTCAAAATACTTAATACATCCAGATTCTATATATGTTGTAAATGCTACTAAACAAAGAGGTCCGCTTCCATTACCAGAAGATTATAAAAAAAGTTTAAACAATCGTTTTTTATATACCTTATACGAATTAGACGATGAAGAACAAAAAAAGGCAACAGAATTTTTAAAAAATTTTAAGCCAATCTATGAATTGGATGAAAACAAATACAGCGAATATTATTTTGGATTGTTGAATGGAAAGAAGTTAGGTAAAACAACTTTTCACTATAACAAACCTGTCTATATTTTAGCCAATGAAAAAACATTTAGTGCAGCATCTGTTTTCGTTTCTGCTTTCAAGGACTTACCTAACATCAAGATTGCAGGAGTAACAACAGACGGCTCAAGTGGAAACAGCGAATGGGTTGACTTGCCAAACTCAAAACTATTTGGAAAAATAAGTACAATGGTTTCTTTTCAAAAGAATGGGGAAATTTTGGACGGTTACGGAACAGAACCCGACATAAAAATTGAAAGAGACCTCAATCAGGTTCTTTGGCTATCGGATACGCAACTTGAAAAATTAAAAGAATTGATATTAACGCAAGAAGAAAAAACTACGCACAACAATGGCTATAAGTAATTGCTTGTTCTCGCCCACTTAAGAAAATCCTCGCAGATTTTCTATTCAGTTTTTATTTGCTAAATTACGTGTTAATCCACGCAACAAACCATATACAACAACGTTGCCAAGTAATATGAGAAAATCAAATGAAAATAATGAACTATAAAACTATCTTTCTGATTTTTGTTTCAACAATTGCGTATTCCCAAAATATCGAAAAAAATATGAGTGATAAAGTACCTAATAGTGTTGAAATTGTTGACAGCCATTTAGACCAATTCTTTGATGAAGATGCAGACATTGTTGTATTTGACGAAATAGAATCTGAAATAATTCACAGAGACATTTTCTTAATAAAAGCTACAGAAGATAGACCTTATCACATTTTGTTGAGCTGTGGAATGAGTGCTTTACCAATGAAAGTACCTGAAGATATTGACTCATCTGAATTTGCAGAAGTTATGATATTGTTGCCAAAGGAATGGAACTTAGAATATGAGTCTTTTAGTGACGAACGAAATTATTGGCCAATTAGAATAATGAAGGAATTGATGATGTTACCACATCCGAATAAAACTTGGTTAGGTTTTGGACACACTTTTGGACACGAAGATGATGATGAACTTGCTGAAGGAATTGGATTTAATTCAGTAATGTTAGCCAACTCAATGGAATTATCGGCTGATTTTACCGAAATTGAACTTGATACTAATAAAGTAATTGACATTTATACTTTAATTCCACTTTACAAAGAAGAACTTGAATTTAAAAAACAAAATAGCGCAAGTGATTTACTTGAGAAATTTGACAAATTCGGAATTGAAGAAATTGTAAAAGTTGGAAGAAAAAATGTTTGCGAATAAAAAATACTTCTAACAACACCGCATATAACTTAATACTGTTTTTACCTAATTTTAGAAAATCCTTGAAAAGAATAATATACATACTGATTTTTGGAGTTTTAATTGGTTGTGCTGACAAACCCAAAAAATTGAATATTAACCAAATGAAATTGGAAATAGAAATAGTTCCAGAAGATTTTAATGGCGGATATTCAATATCTTGGAAAGACTCTTTATGTGCAGAGTTTATAGCGCCTGAATGGAACTTTCTACAAAAAAGACCTTACGAACTTAACTGCTACATTACAAATAGAAATAATGACACTCTTGGATATTATGGACCACAAAGTTTTCAGCAACAATTTGCCTATTTCAGTACTATAGACAAATATGACTCAATTGTGAATTTAAATTTTAAAATTGGAATAAATCCTTTTTCAACATTTTTGGAAACGAAATCTGAAGATTACATAGAAAAGTTTAACAAAATGAATGAAAAGCAGACCTTATTTGAACCTGTAAAATTAGAATTGAACCAAAAAATTCTAAAAACAGAAATTGAATTAATAAAAATAAAAAACTAGGTTCTACAATAGCTATAATTAATATGAGTTTTTGGTATAAAATCAAAAGCTTGTTTAAATAATAAAGTCCACAAAATCTTTTGGTTTGGCTTTAAAAATAAGGCAAAAAAAAAGCTCTGACTCGCAGACCAGACGGAAACGAAAAGTTTCCTTGCCTGCTCTACTTGACATAGCCGAGACCGTTGTACACCATTTAAGAAAACGCAGAATTGAATCAAGAAATCAAAATATCACGTTCGGACTTAATCGCAAAATGCGACCAATATCTGAATGGAGAAATTCAAGAAAAGGATTTTGAAACTTATGCGTGGAATTTAATAAACGAAGAGCATATTGATTGGGGTGATGATGTAATATCTGATATTATTTATCAATGGGACAGTCCAGAAATCAACTTTCCGATTACCAAACAAAACATACGACTTTGGAAACATCAATTGGAGACTGACGAGAATTTATTAGCGGATTATAATTTGTGGAATGCACATATAGACCGACAAAAAAAGATTTGCGAAAAATATGAATCTAATTGGAATCCAATTAATAAAAAACTGAAAATCGGAATTGGTTCTGACTTGAATACTGACCCAATTCACGGATTGAGACATCCAAAGGAAAAAGGTACAACAGGTTGGTACATTTGGACAGGAGAATATTCAGAATCCGATGACTTTTTTCAACCAATGTGCGCTGAACATTTACTTCAAATCCGACCTGAATTAATTAAATATTTCGGACTCGATATTGGATATCGATTTTTAATTGACAAAAACGGATACGAAGATGTTTGGTATGACGAAAAATCAAAAAATGTTGAATAAAAAACGGTGTACAACAATGGCTATAATTCATTGTGGTTTTGTGCCACACCAAAATAAAAGTATTAATCAAACATCTGGATTTCGGCGGAATAATCCTGCGGATGATTCCACAACGAAATCATAGCCGAGACCGTTGCCAACAATATTGATTAACCAAGTTCATTTATTTAAAACTTTCCCAATTGGAGAAAATTTAACACTCTTATCGTTAAATATTATATTCTTTTGATAGCAACTCCAACTAAAAAATCATATGAAAAAAATATTATGCTTTCCAATACTTTTATTGATTTTCACAAACTCAATATATGCTCAAAATGAACTTAGCAAAATTGAAAAGCTAGCAACTACAGCTAAAATATGGGGGTTTTTAAAATACTATCACCCCGAAGTAGCCAACGGAAAATATAACTGGGATAAAGAACTATTCAAGGTTTTGCCAAAGGTTGAAACAGCAACAAATAACATACAGCTATCACAGGTTTATATTGACTGGATTAAAAGTTTAGGAGAAATTAAACCCTGCAAAAAATGTGATATTGAAAAAGATATTCAATATTTTGATAAAAACTTCGACTTAAATTGGATAAATAACAAGCAAATATTTACAACCAAACTCTCTGAGAAACTCAAATATATAGAGTTAAACAGGCATCAAGGAAAAAAGCATTATGTTAATTATTATAGTAATAAACTTAAAATTCCAGATTTCACTAATGAGGTTGAATATGAAAACTTTGATTGGCAAAATGAAAATTTAAGACTTTTGACATTATTCCGTTACTGGAACCAAATTGAGTATTTCTTTCCTGCAAAATATCAAACAGATACGAATTGGGATGTTGTTTTGGCTAAAATGATGCCAAAATTTTTAAACCCCCAAACAGAATTAGATTTACATCTTGCAATACTGGAATTAATAGTTAGTTGCGATGATAGTCATGCAACATATTTTAACGAAAAAACATATTCTTTTTTTGGTCGCTACTATCTGCCCGTAAATTTCAAGGTAATAAACAAAAAAGCAGTAATTACAGGATTCTATAACGATTCGCTGGCAAAATTAAATGATTTACAATTAGGAGATATTATTACAAAATCAAATGATAAAAAAATTGAAACAATATTAGAGGAGCAAGAAAAATATATTAACGCTTCAAATATTTCAAGAAAAAAATTCAATGCTAGTTATTACACTCTAAATGGGGCAACTGACTCAGTAAAAATTGAGTTTATCAGAAATGGAAAAACCTCGATAAAATCTATAAAAAGATACCTGTTTAAGGACTTCAAGTATAAAGCCGAATCTAAATCTGATAAATATAAAATTTTAGAAAATAATATAGGCTATATCAACATTGGCAAGGTCAAAGAAGTTAAAGAAGTCCCTAAAATAATGGAAGCTTTAAAAAACACAAAAGCTATTATTTTTGATATTAGAAAATATAAAACCTCCACACCATACTATTTTGCTAACTATATTACTTCGCAAAAAAAAGACTTTTATAAAGCAATAGTAACTGATTTAGATTATCCAGGTAGGTATATTTGGTCTGAGACTTTTAAAAGTGGTAACGACAGATTAAAATATACAGGAAAAGTGATTTTGCTAGTTGATGAAAGCTGTCAAAGTCAACTTGAGTTTACTGCAATGTGCCTACAAACTGGAGATAATGTTACTACCATTGGTAGTCAAACTTCTGGAGCAGATGGAAATGTGGTCATATTTAACATGGTGGGTGGATACAAAACACAAATATCTGGAGTAGGTATATTTTACCCTGATGGGACAGAAACGCAACGAAAAGGAGTAAAAATAGACATTAAAGTAAAGCCAACAATTGAAGGAGTTATTGCCGGAAAAGACCAAATACTAGAAAGAGCTATAAAGTTTATTAATGAATAAAAATATTGTTGCCAACAATACCTAAACGTAATGCGGACTTTAGGGCTTAATCAAAAGGTCTGTGTATATTTATATTGTCGCTAAATCTTTTGGCTTGGCTTTAAAAATAAGGCAAAACAAAAAGAAAACCTTAGTACCGCTTTTACTTCCAAAAAAGAACACCAACAATACTAAAAAATTGACCAATTACACATTTCTGTAATTGTAGTACAAAAAATAGTTTTACATTGTAGGAAAATTTAACAATTAAAAAAACTAGAAAGCCAAATATGCGTTTACACAACCATTTTGGCGGAATAAACGCAATGAGTTGCGTTTATATGTAGTTGTAAGTCATTAAAAACTATGAACAAAACAATAAACATTCAGAAAAACTTAATAATATTTGGAATTCCTTTATTGATCATATCTTTAATGGTTTTTATTACCAAATCTTCATTGTTTACAATTAATCCTGAAAGCTTATCATTTGGAATTACATTTGACCTCTTACTGACAGTTCCCTTTATATACTTCTTACTGATAAGAAAAACCAAAATTCCAAAAACAACAGTCTTACCATTTTTAATTTTGGGAATAGTAATTTGTTCAATAATACTTCCATCAGAAAACCAACAGTATTTAAGACTTTTTAAAACTTGGATTCTTCCAGTTATTGAAATATCAGTTTTATCGTATGTAATTTATAATGTTAGAAAAGGAATAAAATCTTATAAGCAAAAAAAAGAATTTTCCTTTGATTTTTTTACCACCTTAAAACAGACTTGCTATGAGATACTGCCCAAAAATGTTGTAATTCCTGTAGTAACAGAAATTGCTGTTTTGTATTACGGATTCATTTATTGGAAAAAAAGGAAGTTAAAAGAAAACGAATTTTCATACCATAAAGATAGTGGAACAATAGCATTGCTAGTTGTAATTATATTTATCATCGCAATTGAAACAATCGTGTTACATATACTATTAACAGAATGGAGCAGTCTTGTAGCTTGGATTTTGACTTTTGTGAGTATTTATTCTGGAGTTCAACTTTTTGGATTTTTAAAATCAATGCTTAAAAGACCAATAACAATTGAGAAAGACAAATTATTTCTTCGATATGGGATTATGAACGAAACAACTATTGACATTAGAAATATTGATAATATAGAAGTTTCATCAAAAGACATTGAAACAAATAAAGAAACTCTAAAATTTTCATTTTTAGGAGAGTTAGAAAGCCATAATATAATTATTCATTTAAAAGAAGAAAATGAATTAATAGGACTTTATGGTATAAAAAAGAGTTATAAAAATTTAGCTTTGTACGTGGATAATAAAGTTGAATTTAAGAATCGAATAAATAACGCCTTACAACAAAGTACTGTGGTAAAAACCAAGTAAAAATTCACTAATTTTTAGCTAAAGTACTTCTATAAGAATCATCATATATTAATCCTGATTTTGCAATAGCAAAAGCTTGCTTTAATAGTTTATTACATACAGCTATTAGCGCTAACTTTTTACTCTTTCCTTTGGCAACGATACGCTCATAAATATCACGACAAGCTTTATTGTATTTACAGGCATTAAAACTGCACATAAATAAGAGATTACGCAGTTTTTGATTTCCTATCTTACTAATTCTACTTCGTCCATTTACGCTTGTTCCACTCTTTCTTATCAAGGGTGTTAACCCAGCATAACTGCATAATTCACCACCACTATTAAAACGCTCAAAACCGTCTGTTAAAACTACTAACATTAAGGCTGTTTTAGCTCCTATTCCTGGTATAGTTTTTAATCGTGTTAAAACATCTTGGTGCGCCTCTTTTACCAATAACAACAATTTAACTTCTAAGTTGTTTATTTCTTTTTCTAACTGTTTTAAACTTCGATTTAAAGAACCTAAAACCGTTTTACTTGGGTTTCCTAAAACTGCTTCGCCGTGTAGCTTGTTTTTTAACATTGTGCTTTGTTTTGTATACACAGAAAGGAGTCTGGTCATTTGTAAGCATTCTATTTGATGTTTAGAACTACCTTTCCACAACTTTAAATCTACCTGACTGGCATACTCACAAATAAGTTTAGAATCACTCTTATCTGTCTTTATTTTAGACAGCTTCATTTGTATAAATCGCTTTACCGCTAATGGATTTTCTACAGATACTTTAATACCAGATTCAAGCAAATAATAAGCTAATTGATAGTGATAATATCCTGTAGCTTCCATTACACAATGGCTCGAGAGATCTAATAATTTTTCGAACTTTTTAAAGCCTGAAATAGTGTTTTTAAACTGATAGTATTTACCATCTGAATCTGTGACATCAAAAACCAAATGACTAATGTCTATTCCAAAATATTTAATATCTTTATTCATAAGAAAATGTTTTTTTTGAAAGGACAACCTACGCGAGTTTCAACGACTTAAAATCGAGGTCTAATTGCCTCATAGAACTGTACGAAATCTGTGTAGAAAAGAGAGGGGATTTTCAATGTTGACGAGATCTGTAGTCTCTCCGTATATAATAACCTTATTCCTCTCTTTTGTCTTTTCTGATTAATACTCTAATTTAATGAATTACAAACTTAAGCCGTGTATAATTAATTGCTAGTTCTAGCCTACTTACAAAAATCCTATCGGATTTTCTATTCGGTTTGTATTGGCTAAATTCGTTGCTAAACCACGCAACTAATCTTATACAAAACCGTTAGGCAACATAACAAAAAACCGAATAACAAACGAATTTAAATAGTGAGTTTAATAATAAACGTAAATGAGGAACTAGTCCAATCTGAGGAACGGTTTTTGATAATCGATTCTTTATATTCATTCGAATTTCCGAAATCTGTAGATGAGTTAAATAGGAATCGTTATCCAGAAACTGATGAAGAATTTGAATTGATTAAACAAGAGTTTGAATCTTTCATTAGAGAAAATAAGAATCCTAATTTATATTCAGTTGGAATGTATAAATCATATGCTGATATGAATTTACCAAAATCTTATGAAATTATTTTTGATATAAATAATAAAGAGAGATTTTGGAAACAAAAGACAGTTGTAAAATACGCTTATAATTATAGAGATATTTTTCACGCAAACTTATGGCAAGGACATTCTTCTCATTTGATAATTGAGGTCATTGGAAAACCACCTATTTTATTTGATGAGCTACCGATGAATCATAAAAATGAAGATAATAAGAGAACAATTATTGGAATATGTAGTGAATTTGATTGGGAATTTATTAGAAAGAAATAACGTTGCCTAACAACGTGTATAAAACATAGCTAGTAAGTGCAGAATTGAAAGGTTTGTGCTTATTTACGAAGTCCGCCAATCTTCTGGTTTGGCTTTAAAAGAGAAAATTAAAACAAAAAGAAAACCTTAGTACTGCTTTTACTTCCAAAAAAGAACACCAACAATACTAAAAAATTACCCAATTATACATTTCTGTAATTGTAGCACAAAAAATAGTTTTACATTGTAGGAAAATTTAACGACCAAAATAAACTACAAAGCCAAATGTGCGTTTACACAACCATATTGGCGGAATAAACGCAATGAGTTGCGTTTATATGTAGTTGGCAGCAAGCAGAAAAAAAATGGAAATAGCAACTAAAGACAAATGGAAAACTATTCCAATGGATAATCCAAAAAGACTGGATGTATCTATATTTTTAAATTTTGAGCAATTAAATAAACTAAAATTAGGGTTAGTTCCAAACCAAATGGAAGATAAATGGTTTGTTTATTTCAATAATGATAATATCTATTTTAACCGTTCTTGGACAGGTTACGAAATTTTCAAAGCAAAACTGAATCTTAATGAAAATGGTTGTGAAATAAACGAATTTAGGGTTGAACAAAATCTTGAAAAGTACAAAGAAGCAGATGATGAAAGAAATATTTACAATTTCAAAAATCACATTGAATATCTCTCAAACAGAGAAATAAATAACCCTGTAAAGAATGGACTTTGGGGTTTAGTTATTGGTGATGCACTTGGCGTTCCTGTAGAATTCAAAAGCAGAGATTATCTAAAACAAAATCCATTAACCGATATGATTGGGTTTGGAACTTACAATCAACCAGAAGGGACTTGGTCTGATGATAGTTCTTTGGCATTTTGCCTTGCAGATGAATTAACAAAAGAACTAAACCTTCAAGAAATCGGGAATAGCTTTGTTAGATGGTTTTATGAAAATCATTGGACACCTCACGGAAAAGTATTCGATATTGGAATTTCAACAAGAGAAGCCATAATTAGGTTAAAAAAAGGAGAAAAAGCTGAACTAGCGGGAAATTGGGAAGAAAATTCAAATGGGAATGGCTCATTAATGAGAATTCTACCGTTACTTTTTGAAGTGCAGGAAATTAAAGGTAGAAAAGAAAAATATGATTTAATTAAAAAGGTTTCAAGTATTACCCACGGACATATTAGGTCTTGCTTAGCTTGTTTTTATTACCTTGAAATTGCCTCTTTTCTTAGTTCTGAGATTAAATATCCAATAACAGACGCTTACAAAGTTGCAAACCATTCTCTACTAAAACTAACAGAAGAACTGGATATAAATCCTAAAGAAATAGAATTATTTGATAGAATAACGGGAGGTAATTTAGCCGAATTGCAAGAAAATTCTATTCAATCTTCGGGTTATGTAATTCATACACTTGAGGCTTCAATTTGGTGTTTATTGACAACAAAATCATATAAAGAAGCTGTTTTGAAAGCAATAAATCTAGGAGAAGACACAGATACAACTGGAGCTGTAGTTGGTGGATTAGCTGGACTTTTTTATGGCATTAACTCAATACCTAAAGAATGGATTGGAAAAATTGCAAGAAAAAAAGATATTGAGGAATTAACTAATAAATTAAGTGACAAGTACAAAATAGCCAGGTGCTAACAAGGTATAAAAAACATAGGGCATTTGTGTTTAACCGTAAGGTCTGTGAATATTAATAAAGTCCGCTAAATATAAAATTTGGCGTTTATAGTAGAAAAGATAAAAGCAAAATATTTACATTTAGCTAAGTAATAAACCGAAACGAATGTGCTTATCACCTGCCCTACGTTTCTTATACTGAACGTTGTGTTTCATTAAAAATTACGCTTAAAATTTTTATTCAATGATTGAATTTAATCCTGATGAATTTCCAAAAAACTTGACCAATCTCGACGTCGAAAAATTAGCTATTTTAAATATTAAAAATCCAATATCTGATTTGTGGAAAAAAATCTCAAAAAAGTTAACCTCAGAACAAAAGGTAAGGATTAATAAAAAAATAGAAAACCTAAATTATTCTAAAACTGAAAAGTTAGCTTCTTTTGGAAAAAAATCAATGGATAACGAAACTTGGAATAGGTTAATAAATCAAAAGGAAAGGTCAAAATTTTATGGGAATATGGGAGAACCTGAAACTCCTTCTCAATTTAAATCTAAATACGGAGTGTGGCCGCCTGGATATGATGAAGATGGAAATAAAATAGAGAACAGAAAACTATAATGACTGAAGAAGAGAAAGAAACCAAAAAAGGGAATTTTATAGAGTGGACAACATTCATTGAGGACAGAGTTGATGAATGGTCTAAATCTATTAAAGTTGATTTATCAAATAAATTGAACTATTCGCCTGATTCGCTTATCATAATAGAGGATTATATTTTGAGTAATTTCACTAAAGACTCGTTGTCTGATGAAAAATGTAAAATGCAAATTGATGCGACTATATCTTATTATGCTGAAACACTATTAAGGAACCTACCTGAAAGTACTTGGTTCTTAGATATTGATGACGAATCAAGTTATTATTACAATTTACCTTCAATTAAAACGCCAATCGGAACAATGATTTGCCCACACAAATTGTTACCAAGGATAATTCATAAGAACAAAGGAACTTTTCTGTTTGATTTTTACAATAAACGACTTGAATTTATAAAAAACCCAGAAACATATTAGTTAATAAAAAGAACACACAACAATGGCAATAATTAATACTGCTTTTACTTCCAAAAAAGAACACCAACAATACTAAAAAATTGACCAATTACACATTTCCGTAATTGTAGTACAAAAAATAGTTTTACATTGTAGGAAAATTTAACGACCAAAATAAACTATAAAGCCAAATGTGCGTTTACACAACCATATTGGTGGAATAAACGCAATGAGTTGCGTTTATATGTAGTTGTACACAATTATGAAAAAACATTTCACAATCATTTTAATACTTCTGCTATTCTCATGCAACGAGAAGGATTCCGATTGTGATGAACATTCAAAACCCTATTATAGCTTTACGTATGATATTGGTTTAAAGGAGAAACACCACAACACAAAAATAAAAGGAGAAAACATAGTCATTCGAAAGGCATTTCAAGAAATTATGAATACCGAAACAGAAATTAGCCCGAAAAATGGACATATTACCCTGAGGCTCCACCTTGATAAAAATGGAAATTTCTGTAATCAAGAATCTTTTGAAATTGACAATGAGTATCAACCAACAAAATTCAATAATGGAGAGTTGATAAAAAAATTAAAGAGTATCTCAAATGGACTTTTAGGTTGGACAAATGATACAGAAACAAAAACATTTTATCTCATTAGATTTAAAATAAAAGGAGGGAAAATTGAAGAAATTTTTTAAAATACTAGCAATCATTTTTGGGGTTATATTATTATCTTTTTTTGCATACCTAGGTTACATATATTACACCTACCAAAAGGTAAATAAAAGCATTCAGCAGAAAAATGAAAAAGTCATCAATTTTGAATCTAATCTTAGCGAAGACTATTTTGACTATTCCGTTAGTATAAATAAATCAGGAGATTTTAACAAAGGTTTTAAATATTTAGACAAGGCAGTAGAACTTGAACCAGTTAAACATTTGGGCTACCGAGGCTGGATAAGATTAAGAAAAATACGAGATTATGACAAAGCATTGATGGACTTTGACCGACTTGATAGCTTGACACCAAACGTTATCGACGCGCCTTGGGGAGAAGATATTGACTTTCTGCGAGGAGAGTGTCATTACGGTAACAAAAACTATCAGAACGCAATTAAAGCTTTCAATCAAAGTATAGTAAACCAAGATGAAGATTGGGCAGATATTCACTCGTTTGTCTATCTCGGACTTTGCGAATATGAACTTGGGAATTATGAAAAATCAATTATTGAATTTCAAAGAGCATTAAAGCAATACGAAAGCGTACCTGAATCTTTTTTTGGAATGGCTAGAGCATACCAAAAACTAGGGAAAATTGAAAAAGCAAAGGAAAATATTATGAAAGCGGAAAAAAATATAGTCTCAAAACGAGATGATTATTACAACGAATATTTGAACGAAATTTACATCTCTGAAGTGCTGGAATTCAAACAAACTCTCGAAAAATAACTGTGTACAACAAAGCCTAAACGTAATGCGGACTTTAGGGCTTAATCAAAAGGTCTGTGTATATTTATATTGTCGCTAAATTGAAAATTACGCGTCAGCGAAATATTCAAGTTTAGCTTTGGAACAAAAAAAGAAAAAGCAAAACAATAAGCTTTAGCTGCGTCGGCAGACGGAAACGAAAAGTTTCCTTACTACCCGCACTACGCTTAGCCGAACCCTTGCCACACATTTGAAAAAAACTATGAGAATATTTTTAAAGATTTTAGCATTTATATTATTGATTACTCTTACAAGTATATGTGGATGGAAATTTGGACGAGAAATTAAAAAATCCGACAAATTTGGCGATGAATATATTGGGTATAATAAAAAAGATATTATTTCTGAATTTGGTAAACCTGACATTTTATCTCAAAAATTGGCTTCAGAGTTTAATGATAATTTCAAGTTTTTTTATGAAAGCGTAAACTGCAATCCGAATACAAAAGTAACCTACATAAAATATGAAAAGGCTTGGTATGATTATGAGTTTTGGTTATTGAATAAAAATAATCTGGAAACGGTAATTCTAGTTAAATAAAAACTACATCATATGTTTGGAATATTTACCATTATAATATTGTTAGCCAATTATTTTCTATTCAAAAGAATTACATTTAAAATTATTGGTTCAGTAATTATTTTATTGTTTTTTGCCTTTTCGTTTAGTTTATCGCAACGATATATGAAAACCCAAGAGTTAACTTATGACGCAAAAAACAAAGTATACTCATCTTTACTAAATGATAATAAAAAATTTATAATAGAGAGCGAAAAAAAATATCCATTAAATATTATCCAAAAATATGATGTTCCCAAAAGAATTAATATTCTATCTGAATTTGTGGATAGTTGCAATGAAAATGATACAATTATTGAACTTAATGTAATAGGCCAAATTCAAAAAAGTCAATTTTGGTTTGTCAAAAAAGGTAGTAATGAACCTAAAGGATTGGTAAGGTATTAATTTAACAGAGATAAAAAACGCGTGCTAACAATATATATAAAAAATAGCGCAAGTCATTGCTAACACTATGGTTTGGTTTTTTTTTGGAAAGTCGCCAAACTTTTAAAGTTGGTATATTTAAAACGAGAAAAGATAAATAACAAAACCCAAAAAGGGAAAAATGCAGGATGTTAAATAAATTTAGATTATGAAAATAAAAATAATATTAATTTTTGGCTGCTTTTTAATAATAATTAGCTGTTCTACTAATAAAAACTTAACACCAACTTATAATAAAGGAGGGTATAATATTAATTTGTCTAATACGAAACAGAATGCCTCTAAGATAAATATAGTTGGGCAAGTTTTTGATGTAACAAACGGAAAGCCGTTAAGTCATAGCGAAGTAATTATTGGGTGTCTTAAATCTAAGACTTCACTTAATGGAAAATATTCAATCATATTAGACAACTCTTCTAAAACTTTTTTTGTAAAAACAGGCTCAATTGGATATAAAAGTGTAGAAACTGATTTCATTAATTTAGCTGAAGAAGATGAGATTACAATAAATTTTTATTTAATGGAAGATGATAGACCTTTCAATAATTGCGAAGGGGCAACTAAATAATACAAACCACAACAATGTATATAAAAAATAGGCGAAACAGAAGTAAAATCAGGACTTTTGGCTCATGCAAAACTTTATGCTTAACAGAAATTTTCGTGCTTTCAAATCGCCTACTTTTCATATACAAGACCGTTGCCACACATTAAAAATCAGAACTTAAATTGAAAATTATTACTTGGAATTGCAATATGGCTTTCAGAAAAAAGGCTAAATTTATACTGAATGAAAATCCAGATATAATTGTTGTTCCTGAAAGTGAAAGTCCAGAAAAATTGAAATTTAAAAAAGGCATCATTTTACCAAGTGATATTTTTTGGTATGGAGATAATCCAAATAAAGGAATAGGAGTTTATTCATATTCGGATTTTAAAATATCAATATCTGACCTACATAATCCTGACTTTAGATATGTAATACCATTATCAATAAGAAATAAAGATATTGAATCTTCATATAATTTTAAAACAAAAAATGGTTCTATTTCCTTATCTGTTGGAATTGAATTTAATTAAAAAATAAATTACTAAACTGTTAGCCACAAGCTAAAGAAACCTCTTGATAAACTTAAAGGAAAGTGTCTAAAATAAAAACATATAATTCTGAGGACTTCCGAAAAGAATACTTTAACAAAAGTCCTAAACTAGATAAACTTTTTAAAAAAAGTGTTGAAGATTTTTTCTGTTTAAAAATTGAGGATTTAACTAAAAAAGTTCTTAAACCTATAACTCCGTCAAGAGAAGAAAGTCACACAATTATTTTTGTAACAAAAGGCTCTTTTAAAACTAAAATAGGGTTTAAAGAATATATAATTACACCTAATAATATTGTAATACTCCAGGCTGGCGCAGTATTTTCTACAGAGCAGGTTTCAAAAAATGTAAAAGGGTTTACTTGTCATTTTCATCCAAATATACTTATTGGCAAGTTTGGAAACCGCTCACTTGTATCTGATTTTCAGTTTTTAAACAATGGTAATTATCCTATTATAAATATAAACAAACAGTCCAGATCTGAAATTATTAACATTTTAGAAAGATTAGTTACCGAATTTAAAAGTAATACTAAACCAAATTCAGATATAATACATTCATACATATACACATTACTAACTGAATTAAAAATACTGTACGGACTAAGTAATTTTCAACCTCAAAATGCTTCTTTTCAAATTACATCTAGATTTAGAATGTTAGCAAACCAAAAGGTAAAGGAAAACTTAAAGGTTGCCGACTTTGCAAGAATGATGAATATTAGCCCAAATCATTTAAACAAATCTGTTAAAGTATCTACTTTAAAATCTGCATCAGAAATTCTTGAAGAGATTAAACTTATTGAGGTCAAATACTTACTCTATCAATCTACCTTATCTATAAGTGAAATCTCTTATGAAATGGGTTATTTAGACCCTTCATATTTTACTCGATTTTTTAAAAAACGCGAAAAAATATCGCCCACTGAATTTAGGAAAATGATTGAAAAGTCCTAACTGTTGCATAAATATTTCTACTACAATTTTGTATTAAATTAGACCTTTGTACAGACAATAAATTAAGGCTAATGTATTCAATTGTTCTGGTATTTCATTCAATATTTAGGTGGCTTGTACTACTATCTTTAGTTTATGCTATTTTTAGAGCATATAATGGCTATAGACGGCAAACCAAATTCTCATGCTTTGACAATAAAGTGCGCCATTGGACTGCAACTATTGCACATATTCAACTTACAATAGGTATGCTTGTATATATTAAAAGTCCTATTGTAAAATATTTTTTTTCAGACTTTAAAAATTTAGTCAGTCATTGGGATGTATCTTTTTTTGGTTTGTTTCATTTTGTGCTTATGATTACGGCAATTGTTATTATTACAATAGGCTCTGCCAAAGCAAAACGAAAACAATTAGATGCTGATAAATTTAAAACAATTCTTGTTTATTTTTCAATTGCACTTTTTATCATATTTATAGCTATTCCTTGGCCTTTTTCGCCCTTAACTAATCGCCCATTTATAAGAACATTTTAAATGATTTCATTTTTCAACTCAAATATTGGCAGACTTCGTTTATTGGCATTTTTAGAAGGCCTATCTCTACTCGTTTTAGTTTTTGTATCTCTTCCGCTAAAATATTTTTACAGAGTTACTGCGTTAACTTCAATTTTAGGACCCACTCACGGCATTATATTTTTGCTTTTTGTATTTAATACAATTAGTGTAGGAACTGAATATAATTGGAAGTTTAAAAAAAATACTTGGAAAGTTTTAATTGCTTGTATCATTCCTTTTGGCACATTTTATATAGACCATAAAATACTTAAACCCATACATAAAACATTACGTTAATGTATATCTATATTTTTAAGACTTAAATAAAACTAAAAGATTCGCCTTGCTAATTAAATACTATAGATAATAATAATAATAATAATACCTACTTAACTCCTGTTTAGCAACATAAGCGTTTAACAATACTTTTAAAAGACAATAATAGTAATACACCTACAATTGCTAACCTCTGCATTACACTAAAAGTTAACGCTAATTTAACTACACAACCTACGGTTGTACAAAACTGTTATCCGTTATTTGAAAATTTAAAAATTTAAAAATAATTATAGAACCACAATTAAAAAATGACAAAAACTAGAATAACAATTGCCCTAATCCTTACCGTATTTACAACAATATTTACTGGCTGTACTAAAGATGATAACACTAATGAACATATAATTAAGCTTGAGGATGCTATACTAACCGATTTTCCTTTAGTTGGTATTACACCGGTTTCTATAAATATTAAACAACCTACCATTGTAGATAATGAAGAAATTGTATTTGGCGAAATTAACATTGTAGTTCCAAGCACAGTATCGTTAAAAGAAATTGCTTCTATTACTACATCTACCGAACTAAATTTAAGTAAATTTTCTATTTTACCTAATGACCTATCATTACTAAATTACGAAACACAAAACCATATTTATACCATAGTAAATGCTTTAAATGAATCTGAAGAATTATTGCATTATATTGTAAATATTAAACATGAGATTGTACCTACACCTACTACTTTAACAATTACTGATTTTAGGTTTGAGGCTAGTAAAAACGCACAATTGACCAACGATGTTACTATAGAAAAACGAGTTGATGATTTAGACAAACAAACAATTTATTTATTTGTGCCTACTGGTACAGATTTTTCTAACTTAACACCAACCGCTACTTTTGATGCCGAAGAAGTGTTTTATACACAAGAGTCCTCTGTGCCTATTGTAGATGTTAATACAGTATATCCTAGTACAGAAACTAGTTTTGATTTTACTTACCCAAAAAGATTTATAATTGTTTTAAAAGACAACACAAGTAATAGAGTAAAATGGGTAGATGTTTTTGTTGATGTAAAAAATCCTGTAGAAATAAAAAATACAGATATTACTACTCCAGATATTACATCTACTGCAAGCTCATCTACTTTTAGAGGTATTACATCATGGAAAAATGTAGGCAATCATGTATTAAGCTTTAGGTCTGCAACTACCTATGAAAATAAAGTACCTAACTCTGATTTAAATTTTATTACAGCAAGAAGAAATTTTACATCAATGGGGCTTGCTCCAAAAGAGAGTGCAGATATAAATGTAACAGTGATAAAAGATTTACCAAAAGGCGAATACAAATCTACAGCCGTTTTTTACACAAAATTTGCTAATCATGAGGCTACTAACGATGTTATAGAACAAGCTAAACTTAATGTTACTACTAACGTACTAAACTAATTTTAGCAAAAAGCAATTTCTAAACCTACGTAAGTAGCATTACTTAGCGTTTAACAAAAATAATTTGGGTTTACTTGTTTGTATTTTTCTAGTGAAAAGTATAAGCAGTAAACCCTATTTTTTTTATAAAAAGTAAGATTAAACCTTACGGATATAAACTGCTTTTAGGTGAAAATATATTTGCTAGCACAAAAACACACCAATTCCTTTAATTTTAAAAAAAATATAACCTAGAGATAAAATTATTAGCCAACTAAATTTATACAACCCAAACTACATTAAAAATGACAAAAAAAGAATACGCAAAGTATTTAGGAGATATTATAGGTGAAGTTATAGATTTAGATGTTGAATCTGATGATTTAAGGCATCAATTTTATGGTTATTTTCAGGCATTTATGCCCAACGGAACTAATCTTGAAAAAGTGTTTAAACCTATTAAAGAAGGAGACCTTTATTACAAACGATTGATAAAAATTTTTAACGCCACTAAAGGCATCTTTAATCAATTAGCTGCAGAAGGAAAATCACCTGCTTATTTTTGTCCGGCTCCTACACAAAACAAAGAGTTATTAATTTTAAACGGAGAAAAATATATTTCAAACTTAACATTGTTCTCTAAAATTACAGGCGACCAAGAGTTTATAGACACTATGTCTCAAATTAAAACTGTAGAAATTTTAGATCTTGATGTTAGAACAAATAAAAACAATACCAACGTAATAGTTTATGAATCAATTTCTGATTGGTTTATAGACAATACAGATTACGAAGCAACCATAGAGGTGCTAAGTGAGGCGTATTACGCAATAAATTGTGATTATAACCTCTCTTATTATTTTCAGTACCCGTCTTACCAACAAAAAATAAAGTTTGATGTTTTTGAGCCTTACTTTAAAATATGGGAAATGGGATATTATTGCTGGTTTAACCAAGGAAAACTGGTAATAGGGCAATAATGCAAAAGCTAGTAGAATGCAGTTACATGAACTAATAAAATTTAAGTAAGTTATTATGGAAAAATACATCATTTGTTTTGAGAACTTTATGTCTAATGAAAAGAAAATTGACACTACAGTTTCTTCATCTAAAGGAGTAATAGAACAATTTAAAAGTATTAATTGGTATGATTTGCTGACTAAGGCTACACCAGAAAACCAAAACGATTCTGACATAGTTGATAACAATTCTTGGAATTTTTCTGTTTCGTTTAAAAGAAACAGAAAAGAATATATTCTGCATATTCATCCTCACTTATACCCTAGCCCAAGTGTACAACCCAATCAAATTAAATTGGTGTTAGAATATATGTCTTCTAACATTGTACCTACCTCAAAACTTAGTCAGTTTTTTGGTGGTTCTAAAGAAAAATCTGTGAAAGAACACCAAACCGCAGCTATGGGTGTTTTACTAGATGATGCTTTAACTCATTTAACAAATTTTTTAGATACCAACCATACAGATTTACATAGGTTTGGTAGTTTGTCTTTAAATACAATTACAGATGAAAGTTATAAAGTATATTAATAAAAATACATAATTATATTTTTCATTTTTAGAAAAACAGACAACCAGAAAACTATCACTGTCTGCAATAATACTATTAATAGACTTGTTTTTTTAAACGGTTGCTTGTAGCTTAAATTATGAATTAGATGGTAATTACTTTTGTAAATCTGCACATTAAAATTTCAGCTTTATATGAAAAATATAAAACCAATTTACATTACAATCTTTAGCCTTTGCTTTGGTCTATTAATGGGATATTCATTTGCTAGCCATCAATAAAAAAATGAAATAAAAAAGTTAGCTAACATAGGATATAAATGAATTTTATTTATAAAGGAATATTAAATATAAAAAGCTTCCCCATTAAAGTAAGCATAGTTGTTGTTGGGGTATTTTTAAGTATTATAATTTACATATACTCTAGTTTCTTATTTTGCCAGTTTTTAGAAGAAAAAAGTTTTTTTAACCTTTTTAGTTATTTACTAGCAGTCTATTTTTCTTATTTTTTCTTCAGGCTTTATAGACTTTTAATGTATAGTGCCACATACCGCGTAAAAAATATAATTTTAAGCCAAAATAAATATATTGCCAAATGGGTATATACTAAAGATGAATCTTCTAATTTTAGAAAGGATTATAATAATTACTTAAAGGATGGCTTTAAAAAAAACGTAAAATACATTGGCTTATTTATTTTAGGTATGCTTGTTATATTTTTTGCCGCAGGTTTAAACAGTCTTGATATATTTTTTGACGTTATTGTTGATCTAACCGTTTTTACTCTTATAATATTGCTGTCTACAAGAGATTTTAATAGTTTTAGGCAAGCATTAAAAGCAGAAAATATTGTTGTAATTTTTTCAACAGAAGGTATTGTTGTTTCAGATTCATTTACTTGTCCTTTTAATATAAAACTTAAAAAATTAGTTCATATAAAATATGACAAAGTATTACAAGAAATAGTGTTTACATTAAGTGAGTTAATGCCTAACACAGATGACATAGATTCTGTTTACACTATAACACAAACATTTCCTGTACCAAAAAGATATGAAAAGGAAGCCGATAAGTTCCTAAAGGAAATAAAAACATACAATTCTTTTTAATTTAAAACAGAACATAAAAACCTTGGCAGAATTTTTTGGTATCACAAACATTTGCAATACTCAAAGTATAAAATTTATTGCCTGGTCTCACCTACTTACAAATCTGGAAAATGTATGGACTTTTTTAAATAGCTCCTATATGCAACTTGTTTTAATTGTTTTGGTTTAATAATTATAAAACTTTTAAAGACTAAAACACTGTATTTAAACTAATAACAACCTTTAAAAAAGGTGGTTATACAAAATACAAACCTCATCAAAATAAAAAAATCAATTTACTAAAACTTATAATTAAAAAGCATAACTAGTTTAGCTACTTATAGGATTTTAAACGTAAAATTTTTGCTGAAAAAACATATTTAACATTAAAAATCGTATAAATATTGTAATATTACTCACAAAACCCAAATACAATAAATTATGAAAACAAACCTACAAATGTTCAAAAAATTAATGTATCTACCTTTATTTTTTTTGCTCTTCTCCTTAAGTTCGGTAGCGCAATCTCCTGTAGAAAAACATGGTCGTTTACAAGTTAACGGAAACCGTATTCTTAATGAGTCTGGAGAAATTACAAGTCTAGCTGGTAACAGTCTATTTTGGAGTAATGCTGGAGATACCTCCGATTTTTATAATGCAGAAACTGTTGATTTTTTAGCAGAAAACTGGAATAGCTCACTTATTAGAATTGCAATGGGCGTAAAAGAAAATTGGGATGGCGGAAATGGCTATATTGATAGTCCGCAGCAGCAAGAAACTAAAGTTAGAAAAGTAATTGACGCTGCTATTGCCAATGGCATATATGTAATAATAGACTGGCATACTCACGAAGCAGAATTATACACAGATGAAGCTGTTGATTTTTTTACCAGAATGGCAGACCTTTATGGAGATACTCCTAATGTGATGTATGAAATTTATAACGAACCTACATACCAAAGTTGGCCTGTTATTAAAAATTATGCAGAGCAAGTAATTGCTGGTATACGTTCTAAAGATCCAGATAATTTAATAATAGTAGGTACTAGCAATTATTCTCAACAAGTAGATGTTGCTTCTGCAAACCCAATCTCTGATAATAATGTGGCATATACACTACATTTTTATGCTGCATATAATCCACATGATAACTTAAGAAATGTAGCACAAACTGCACTAGATAATAATGTTGCTTTATTTGTTACAGAATGGGGTACAATTTTAAATACAGGACAAGGAGAACCAGACCAAGAAAGTACTAATACTTGGATGGCCTTTTTAAAAGAAAAAGGTATAAGCCACGCTAATTGGTCTTTAAGTGATAAAGCTTTTCCTGAAACAGGATCTGTAGTTCAGGCAGGGCAAGGTGTATCTGGCTTACTTAACAACAAACTTACTACCTCTGGTGAAATTGTAAAAAACATCATCCAAAATTGGGATACTGATACCACTACAGGACCAAAAACAACACAATGTAGTACTATAGAATGTATTAGGGCTGCAATGGAAACAGCACAAGCTGGTGATGAAATTATAATTGCTTCTGGAAACTACAATTTTCAAGATAAGATACAAGGTGCCTTTAACCGTAGTGTTTACCTTTATGGTAGTGCTAATGGTAACAGTGCAAATCCAATTACACTAAAAGGTGAAAGCGCTACAAACCCTCCTGTATTTACAGGACTAGATTATAACAATGGTTACCTTTTAAGTATTGAAGGAGATTATTGGAATATTGAAAACATAGAGTTTAAAACAGGCTCTAAAGGTATTGTTCTAGATAATTCTAATGGTAGTACATTAAAAAACCTTATTGTACATGATATTGGAGAAGAAGCTATACACCTGCGTGATGGTTCTAGTAATAACACAGTAAATGGTTGTAATATATACAATACAGGTAGAACTAAACCTGGTTTTGGAGAAGGTTTGTATGTAGGCTCAGACAAAGGACAACATGACACTTATGAAAGAGCTTGTAACGATAATACTATAGAAAACTGTACTGTTGGACCTAATGTAACAGCAGAAGGCGTAGATGTTAAAGAAGGTACAATGAACACTATTATAAGAAACTGTATTTTTTCTGCAGAAGGAATTTCAGGAGTAAATAGCTCAGATGCTTTTATTGATTTAAAAGGAGCCTATGGTTTTGTATACAGAAACACGTTTAACGTTGATGGTTCTGAAGTTATAAATACTGGAGTAGACTTTTTAGATAGAGGTACTGGTTTTAATACAGGTTTTAGAAATGCTATTTTTGAAAATATATATAATCTTGGTAGTAGAGCTTCCGAAATTTCAACTGCTCGTAAAAAGCAAGGCTCTCCAGAGCAAACTCACGTTTGGGGTAATATTAGAAACCCTAATTCTCTAGATTTTCCAACAAGTGATGGTACAGAAAGTCTAGTAAATCAATTCTGCCCAGTTTGGAATATAGAACCTTGTAATCCTGTAGATGATACCAATGAGGCACCTACCGTAAGTTTCCAATCACCAGATAACAATATTACTTTAACTGAAGGTTATAATTTACAAGTTGAAGTTGTTGCAAACGATACTGATGGAACTATTGATAATGTAAAACTGTTTATAGATAACAATTTAGTGAGACAAATAAATTCTACCTCATATAAATGGGGACATTCAGAATCTCCAAACACAGATGAACTTAATGGTCTTTTAGAAGGTACTTATACGTTTAAAGCTGTTGCTACAGATAACGATGGAGCTTCTACTGAAACACAATTTACGTTAACTGTAATAGCAGAACAAAGTCCGTCTGATAATTGTAACTTTAATACACCTTCACAAACTGGTTTAGAAGATTTTGACATTAAAAAGTTTTCTAACGTTTTTGTATTAGGGACTGGCGGACCCTCTTTAAGTAATTTAAAAACATTTACTATTAATTGGAATTCGCAAAACAATGGATTATATCAATTTTCAATAAATACAAATAACGGTGTTCCTGATTATTATATAAATTTAAAATCTAATATCACCTTCCAGTTTAAAAATGCGAATCCAGAAATATCTATTAGCAATAGCTTAATTCCTAATTTTGATGGTGATTACTGGGTAACATCAGATAACGGTAATTTTGTGATGGTATCTAAAACTAATAATTTTACACTATACTTTAGTAACAACACTACTGCTCCTATTTGTAATGTTATGCGTAGTAACCAAATAAGTAAAATTACTGATGATTCTAGTATTAATTTTAAGCTTTTTCCTAATCCTGCTTTAAACGAAACTATTTTTGTGAGTGCTGAAGATGAAAAAATAGTATCTGTTAAAGTTTATGATTTACAAGGGAAACTATTAATTGGTCAGCAAGATAATAGCACGTTGCTAAAATTAAATATTTCTGATATTTCACCAGGAACATATGTTATAGAAATTACAGGTACAAAATCTAAAAAACGTTCTTTATTTGTTAAAAAATAGCACTTACAAAAAGCTATAAATACCAAATTAAAATTAACAACTATAAAAGCGGAATATCTATTATTGGATATTCCGCTTTTTTTATTATTTACACCATTTAAACAGATAAGGATAAGTTAGATATTTTAAGCATTTACAAATTTCTTACTAACCAAACTGATTGCGCTAACGGAATTCTTTTAAATACTTTGAAAACATTAATTAAAAACTCTTTGAGTTTTTGTGTTTACTACAAAAACAAACAAATTGGTTTTGCTAAAATAATTTCAGATTACTCAACTATTACATATTTAGGAGGTGTTTATGTATTAAAAAATACAGATCAAAGGAATTAAGACGTTAGATTTTATTAACCTTAATTCTCTCTTTTATTCTTTCTGTTTATATTTCTAATTTAATGAATTACAAACTTAAGAAGTATAAAAAATAATATATATTGTAAGAAAATAAAACAACAAAACTCAGCTAGCAAGCTAAATGTGCGTTTACACACCCATATTGGCGAAATAAACGCAATAAATTGAGTTTATTTACTAGTTGGCAGTAATTAAAACACACTAAAATAGTATATCAAATTTGGATATAAAAAAACTCAAAATAAAAGCAAATAATGGAATTGATGACTTTAAGCTTGATATCTTAAAATCATTGAATTTATTTGATAGTAAAAAAAATTGTTTACTTGATTTTGACAATAGAATTAATAGTTATTTCAACAGACACAAAAAACTGACTATCAAAATAGTGATTATAAAAAAAGAACTTTTTGACACTATGTTTGAAAAGAGGTTTTATAATCTAAAAAGGTATAAACGAGAAATCCCAAAAGGATATCCATTTGGAGCCTCAAATATGGAAACTCAAGCTTATTATGACCCAATTATATGTGACGAACAATATCATCAAGACAAAAAAAGGATTGAAAATGAAACCATATCAGAATTAAATGACTTAATGTCAAATTTCGATGAATTGAATACCAAATATAATTTTGAAATTACAGTGCAAGAATAACTACTGCCAACACGGTGTATAAAACATAGCTAATTAAGTGCTAAGCCGAAAGGTTTGTGTATATTTAGAAAGTCCACAAAATTTTTAATTTGGCTTTAAAAAAGAGAAAAGTTAGTGTCTTTTTGCACGCTACGTTTCATACACAAGGTCGTTAGCATTCATTGGCGGAACGTACTCAAAATTTAAAAAAACTGAATATATTAATTACAAATATTGAATTAAATCGTAGCAAAGCTTTAGTTCATTAAGAAATGAAATCATCAAATATGAAAAAACAGTATATAATTCTATTATTCCTTATTTTTAGTAATCATTGTATATGGTCTCAAAATGAATTAAATGGCAAGACTTATTATACTGTTGCTGCTAAAAATGGACTTACAGTTAGAAATGCACCTTCTATTAACAGTGAAAGATCTGGAAAGTTTCCTGCTGGAGAACATTTAGAACTAATAAAAGATACAGGAAAATCTTTATCTATTGTAGATGATGGTTTAACAATAAATGGAAATTGGCTTAAAGTAAAAAGAATGAGCCATAGTTGGGATAAAAAATCAGTATTAACAGGTTATGTGTTTAGTGGATATTTGTTAAAGAATGAAAGTAGACCTTATAATCCTTCTGACGCAATTACAACTGAAAATTCTACGCTAAGTTTTAAAAATTTTAATATTACTTTTTATTTCTATGAAACTGAGAATAGTTATGAAGGTCATAATGTTGTGAAAAACGATACAATTTATACTTATGAAGGTGTATTTAATGATTTAAGTGATAAATTAATTAATATTGATACTAAAGCAAAAATAGATAAAGTTGAATTGTTCTATACTTTTAAGGAAAAGGTTTGGGAATACGGAACAGATAATATTAATTCTAAAAAGTATTATACTTGGAAGGGAAATAACCCATTTAAAAAACTATCGCTTACAAGACAAATGACTCTCTTTCCAAAAATAGAATATGAAAAAATAGGAGTTTCTAGACAACTAAACTTAAAGTTAAAAGACACATTGGTTCATTACTCAGGAGAAATGGGAGGTACAACAGCTACTATGAGTTATAATGGTAAACCTTGTGTGCATTTTATCCCTGATACTATTTTCAAAATAGTGTTACATCATAGTAATGGTACTAAAGAAATTAAATATATTAATATCAACTTGTCTTATGGTTGTTAACATTTTTTAGACTGTATTTACTGAAAACGCAGAAAATGTAAAGTATAATTTGAAATAAAAAAACAACGAAATGGCAACAATGGCTAAAATTAATACGGGTTTAGGTGCTTAACCCAAAGTTTAGGCATATTTATAAAGTCCGCCAAATCTTATGATTTGGCTTGTAGCTAATTAAAAAGTAATAGTGTATTTTCTGCCAAACTTGCCATATGTTTAACGTCAGCAAACATTTGAGACAAAATAAAACTTGAATTAAAATAGAACCTCTAGGCAGCTCTATAGTAATCTAAAAAACAAGCTCCTTTTTTACACGTACACCTAGCTACAAAACCACTAAAGTACCAAACCAATAAATTTATAGGATGCTTATTTCTCCTATTTTTTGTGTTTACAATTGCCAATTATACTAAAAAAAGAACCAATTACACATTTCCGTAATTGTGATATAAAAAATAGTTTTAAATTGTAAGAAAATAAACCAACTAAAAAGCTATATGTGCGTTTACACACCCATATAGGCGGAATAAACGCAATAAATTGAGTTTATTCACTAGTTAGCAGTAATACAAAAAAAACAATCTGAATAGTAAAATTTGATAATTAATGTTATTTTTGATTTTCAAAACCTATAAATGGAAAGCATCGAAATAATCCTTAAGAAAGACTCTGAGGGTAATGAAATTAATTTAAATCACATGTCCTTGAAGGCTTCTAAGTCTTTGAGACAAATACTTGATGCATTAATTTTGATTGCTGAACATGAAAAAGATTTGAACTTAAAAATAGGTCTAGAAAAAGGTAGTGCTGCACATAAGTTAATCGGTACTCATACAAATCTAAAGGTCGTTTACAATAAAATAATTCAAGCTTCAGAATGCCAGCCTACAAGAGAAAATATTTATGTAAATCAATTAAATGTAATCAGAAATAACGTTGAGGACATTCAAGATTGGGAAATATATTACAATTCGAACACTGGTACAAAAGAAAGTATAAAACCCTTGTTCAGTCAAAAGTTTAGAAAAACTAGAAAAAAAGAAAAGATAGAAAATAACTTTAATCTTCAATTTATAACTGGTTACTTAGAATTAAATGGTGGTAGGAAACCAAATTTTCACCTAATATCTAATGACGAACCAATTACTATTCAATGTTCTAGAAAAGAGGCACAAAAAGTTAATCCATTTCTCTATAAAGATGTTAAAATAGCTACTTGGGCAAAAGCAAAAAAACACGGTATGGAATATCAATTTTGTGATATATATACTGGTGATTCTGAAAAATATTTCATCGATTTTCAAGATTTCTTTTCAGATTTAAAAACTAAAATTGGTACCGAACCATTCCATTTTATTAGTGAAAAATTAGAAGGGTTGTATGATAGTCAAGATTATTCTGGAGCAAAAAAATTTATAAGACTTTTTCTTAACGAATATTCTTTACCGACATATTTAAGAACCATATTGGTAATATCTAAAGGATTTAAAAACGATGAATATCTTTCTGAAATCTTAAATAAAGTTGAGCAATTATTATCAACTAAAATTGGAAAAGTATATTAGGTATGGCTGAGAATTTAGAACTATTTACTCCTGCCAATTTGGTATCTGTTAAAGATTGTGATTTTGAAAATGATTTTGTAGCAATCAGTTGTGAGATAAATGAAGATGGTTTCTGTAAACATTCTGGATTAATAATTTCATTTGATACAGATATTTATTATTTTCATTTTACTGGAATTGAAGTGAAATTAGAAAATATAACAGAGAATATTGAATCTTTAGAATCAATATACGTTAAAAATTTAGACATTATTGTTGAGGATGATGTAGTATCATTTTTAGGTCATTGTGAAAAATTAAAAAATAAAGGAGTAAAACCATCTTATGGTTTTGTCTTTAACGATTCATATTATGACTCAAACACAAAACAATCTTTTTTATTAAATGCGAAACACGATATTACAACTTGTGTTGGTTTTTGTATTAAAGTAATTAGAGGATTTATATTTAATAATGAAGAATATTTAAAGCTAAAAGATTGGAATCAAAATTCTCTTGAATCTGTAGAAGAATGGCTTTTTGATTACATAAATAAATACCTAAAAATCTATGCTGACGAAAATGACCTTTCAGTAGAAGATTTGTACTCTACCAATGAACTTAAGCGAATTCTTCCTTCAGAATTATTGTCATCGACATATTTCTTAGAACTTCCAATAGCAAAAGTAAGTATCGATAGTATTCGACCGAATCTTGAAAGTTTTTTTATTTCCCTGAAAGTAGCATAGCTCAAATTGCGAAAGGGTACTACTGCTAACAATGGCTATAGTTAATACGGGTTTAAATGTTTAACCCAAAGTTTGGGGTATATTTACTAAGTCCGCCAAATCTTTTTAATTTGGCTTTAAAACACCAAAATTAAAACAAAATAAAAAGATTTGGCTAAGTGCTTAATCGGAAATTAATTGCTTTTTAATTCCCGTACTAATCTTATACGAGACCGTTGTGTGTTATTAAAACCAATCTAACTTTAAAATGAATTTAAGAGAAAAAAAACCAGCGTTAATTCTTGTAGATGTTCAAAAAGCCTTTCTTGATGAAGACTATTGGGGAGGGAATAGAAATAACAAAAATGCCGAAATTATTTGTGGAAAAATATTGAAAAAATGGAGAGAATTAAATTTACCTATTTTTCATATAAGACATAGTTCAACACATCCAAATTCAAAACTAAATAGGAAAAATTCTGGATTTGAATTCAATGAAAATGTTTTGCCTAAAGAAAATGAGCCAATAATAACAAAGAATGTAAATAGTGCTTTTATTGGAACAGATTTAAAAGAAAGATTAGAAAATTTAGGAATAACAACTCTCGTTATTGTCGGAATAACAACAAATCACTGTGTTTCAACCACGACTAGAATGGCTGGGAATTTTGGATATGAAACTTACTTGATTTCAGATGCTACGGCAACCTTCGATAGAATTGGTATTAATGGAGAGAAATACGATTCTGAAACTATACATTTGACGACTCTTGCTAATCTGAATGAAGAGTTTGCAACCGTATGGAATTTTGAAAAATTACAAGCTGAATTAAAATAGAACCTCTAGGCTGCTCTATAGTAATCTAAAAAAACAAGCTCCTTTTTTACACGTACACCTAGCTACAAAACCACTAAAGTACCAAACCAATAAATTAATAGGCTACTTATTTCTCCAAATTTTTGTGTTTACAATTGCCAATTATACTAATAAAAGAACCAATTACACATTTCCGTAATTATGATATAAAAAATAGTTTTAAATTGTAGGAAAATTAGCAACTAAAAAGCTATATGTGCGTTTACACACCCATATTGGCGGAATAAACGCAATAAATTGAGTTTATTCACTAGTTGTGTGCAATTAAAACAAACATTCTGCTAACCATTAAAATTTTAAGAAATGCCATATAGAATAAACAATCCAGCGACCGTTTTAAGTCCGAGAAAGAATGTAAAAAACGTAACTGTGCTGTATAATGGCGGAGCAGTTCTAGGCGGATATTCTGTGGCTAAACTCAAATGGAATGGAAATGACGTAATTGGTGTTCGTTGGAATATTACCGAAAATGAGGTTCACGATAAAGATAAAATTAGCGGAAAAAATATATGTTTGGGAGAACCAAATTCACACGGATATTCTACTTGGTTCATATTACCAGACGATTTAATAGGTAAACTTATAACTGGAGATATATTAGCAAAAGACCTTAAACAATATCTTGACGAAAAATAATGACTGACGAAACAAGAGACTATATAAATAATTGGGAAAAAGAACTCAAAAAAATCAACGGAAATGAACTGTCCGATTTTTTTAATAGGTTTCAAACTTTATATCCAATTTACAATCGACTTTATAACGATGCGTTTAGAAATGAAAAAGCCAAAAATAAAGGACTGAATAGAATTTCGGATTATGAAAAAGCAACGGTTTTTGTAAGAGATTTTATTGGGTCAGATTTAATAATTCAAGATTTAAAAGCAGATAGTCGAATTGATGATATTAAGGCAATCTCGGATTTAATAGATAAAGAAATATTTCATATAAATTTAAAAGATGGAATTGGTCAAGAAAAATTTGACAAACAGCTATCTAAAAATTTAGTGAATGAACAAGATAATTCAATCAGAGCAAAAGCAGTATTAAGCGTAATATATAATGTTAGATGCAACTTGGTACACGGATATAAAAATCTTGAAGAACATCAAAGAATGTTATTAGAACCTGTCCAAAATTTGTTACTAACAGTTGTCGAAACATTAAAAAACCGTCTAAAATAACTGCACACAACAATGTATATAAAACATAGCTATTATAGGCTTTCTGAGAGGTTTTTGTGTATTTGTGAAGACCGCCAAATTTTTAAATTTGGCTTTTAGTAAAATAAAGATAAAAGAAAAATTTAAAAATTCGGCTCGTGTATAATCCGAAACGAAAGTGTTTTTTAACACGCTACGTTTCATATACGGAGACGTTGGGTATCATTAAAAAAAACCTTAATAAAATAAAAAATATGAAAAAAATAATTTTTGCAGTATTCTTGATATTGACATCATTTCAAATACTTTCAGCTCAAAAAAAAAGTGACTTTGACCTAATTACATCTGGAAAATGGCATCTTGAATATGTTGAAATGGCTGGACAAAAAATGAAATTACCTGTAGAAATGCAGAAAAATAGCTGGGTAATTTTTCACTCTGATGGAAAACAAGAAGGAATGGAAGAAGGACGTAAATATATTGGGAAATGGGAATTTGACAAACTGAAAAAAATAATACGTACCGACGATTTAGATGGAAAAGTTGACCAGAAACTAATTTCAGTATCAGAAAATAAATTAATTGTTTCTGTGAAAGAGCAAGGAGCCGATATGATAATGGGAATGACAAAATAACGCTACCCAACAATGGCTATAATTAATAAGAGTTTTAGTGCTTAACCCAAAGTTTAGAGCTAATAACCAAGTCCGCCAAATCTTTTGATTTGGTATTAAAAGAGAAAAATTAAAACAAAATAAAAAGTTTTGGCTAAGTGCTTAATCGAAAGTTCACTGATTTTCTATTTCCGCACTAACCATATACAAACACGTTAATCAAAATTAGTAAAAACTTTAAATGAATACATCTATTGTTGGAAAAGACCAGATAGCAGATACCTATTACCCTACAATAGAGGAATTGGGTAAAGAGCAGGCTTTTCAGGTGTATGAAGATAAAATATTGGAAACAAACAACATTTTTATCTCTACTTTGGCTATGGACTTTTCTCCAAACACTTCTTTAAAAAGAAGAAAGGAGATTGATGAACAATGGAAAGAAAAACTACCACAACTTAGTCATATAAAAAGACTAGACCTTAGACATAAAGTTGATCAAGATTACTTTAATGTTATATGTAAAATGAAGAATTTAGAAGTTTTAAACATTTGGTCTTCTACCGTTACAGATATCAGTTCAATTAAAAAGCTAACAAAACTAAGAGCCTTGTCTTTCAGCAATTTTTCACGGCTAAAAGATGTTTCTCCATTAATTGAATTAAAATCATTAGAGAGTCTTTCAATTCTTGCGTCTTTTAAGGTTGCTAATTATGAATTAATTGGAAAAATGAAATGGTTAAAATCCTTAGAGCTTGGCGGAGACACATTTGCTCCAAAAAATTTAATGCTAAATAGTCTAAAACCTTTTACAGACTTAAGTGAATTAATTGAACTTGATATGTCTTGCGCATCAATAAGAGACAAAAATTACAGACCAATTTTAAAACTCAAAAAACTAAAAAGACTTGATGCCCATTGGCGAATGAAAAATCAGGAAAGAGAACTCCTGCAAAGTGAGCATCCATCACTACAATCTGGATTCTTTGTTGCTTATGATTTTGTTAAAAATGAATTTAAAAACGGAATTGAGTGGTGGATAGAAAAGTAAAAACTGGTTTTTGCCTGTATAATAGTCCCAATGCGTTAAAATTTAGTTTAGTTTTTACTTAAATTACCTTTCAAAAATTAATTATGTCACAATCTGCTTCACAAGCCGCACTATTTTATAAAGATGTAGCATCTTCTGGCAAAGTGTGGACTATAAAAGATAATGGTGGGTTTCCTGCGCCAAAAAACGGAGACGGTATTAGAGCTATGCCATTTTGGTCTAGTAAATCTAGAGCAGAAATAATTATTAAAACGGTTAAAGCATATAAAGATTTTGAGCCCGTAGAACTAGATTTAAATACTTTTTACAACTACTGGCTAAAAATATTAAAGCCCCACAAACAACTAGTAGGTATAAACTGGAGCGGAAAAAAAGCTGTTGGGTATGACATTCCGCCAGAACACCTAATTACTTGGATTGATAAAATTAGAGGTACAGAAAAATAATTTTGATAAAAACAGAAACACTAAGCTCGCATCATCCTTGTAATTTCTTCTTTAATTTCAGATAGGTTGTCTATTTCTTTTGGTATTGCAACAACATTACCTACTACCCCAGAAACTTTTATTTGTACTGCATTTTTCTTATCCTGTATTGACTTTATTTTATTGGCATAAAATGTTTTATCGTTATGAGCACCAAACCTATTAACACGGCTAAATAAGTATTTTTGTATAAAATTTAGTCCTTCTTTAAACTCTGCACTTGTACCTATAGTTACAGAAGCACTATCTAACCTAACATATTTATACTTTGCTAATTTATACAGCAAATCGTTTACTTGTTTTATTATTAATGAAAAAAGCACAACAAATAACAACACTACTAAAGTTAAGGGTACTACCGGAACCTTATTATCACCACTTACTATCAAATAAACAGTAATAGACGCTATTATTACAAGCGTTATTATTGTAGAAATAATAGTGTTCCTCTTGGTTTTGCCTGCTAACTCTTTCAGTTTTTTGGGATCTGTAATTTTATAGGTTTTCATACTCTAATGTCTTAAATCTTAGCTAATCTATACTTTTTTATAAGACAAAACTTTTTTATCAACTACAAATATGTAATGTAAGTGTTTACTTATTTTCAAATATATACTAAACCTGTACGAATATAGGTTTGCACATTTAAACTCTTTCACTTAATACTATGTTTGTATTACTAGGCTACAACCAGCCTAAAAAACAATTAATTACACATAGATAACTAAATAAACTACAAAAATGAAAGTAATAAATATTATTAAATACGTATTTGCATTTATAGGAGCCGGAATGTTAGTAGGAGCATTTTTTCTTTACAAAAGCACTAGTGAGTTTATAAAAAATTCTGAGGAGACTGAAGGTGTAGTGGTAGAACTACTAGAATCGCGTTCTAGCAGCTCATCAGACAATTCTATAATGTACAAGCCGTTAGTAGAATTTACAGATGAAACTGGAGCAGAAATTCAGTTTGCATCATCTACAAGTAGTAACCCACCTAGTTATAGTGTTAATGAAAAGGTAGACGTTATTTACAATCCAGAATCTCCTAACAAAGCTAAAATCAAAGGTTTTTTCTCTCTTTGGGGAGGCGCAACTATACTTGGTGGTATAGGTTTAATTTTTGCATTAATTGGTTTTGGTATTATAATAGCTGGCATTAAGAAAAAGAAAATGCACAACCACTTAAAACTACACGGTACTAAAGTAGAGGCAGATTTTCAAAACGTAACTCTAAATACTTCTATTGCTGTTAATGGTAAAAATCCTTTTGTTGTGGTATCACAATGGTTAAACCCAAAAACATCTGAACTACATATTTTTACTAGTGACAATATTTGGTTTGACCCTACAGATTTTATAAAAACAGAAAAAATAGATGTTTTAATAGACCGCGATAATCCTAAAAAGTATGTAGTAGACTTATCATTTTTACCTAAAGTAGCTGGGTAAAAAACTCTTAAAAAAGAACACTGGTAAAATAAGCTTACAAAAAAATTAATGAATAATGCAACTACTATGAAAAAACTAACCTTACTACTACTTCTTGTTAGCCTATTTGGATACGCACAAGTAGACTATAAAGGACTTGTAAAAAATATAGAAGATATTACAATCGAGACCGATATAGAAACTCACTTTAAAGGCGTACCATTTACTGAAGAATATGGTGAAATTAAATTTAGTGATGAACGTTTTTTACGTTTTTATGGGGTTTTTGTAGATAAAGTAAAAATAAACACCAGCTATGGAGGTAAAAGAATAACTATGCATTTTTTTGACGAAATAACTGATTACAACAAACTTAAAACTAAACTAACAGAATTGTATGGTAATCCATACGTTAACGAACGTAGTAGCTCTACTTATTACGAGTGGAAAACGGAAAGCAAAAGTTTAATGCTTAGAGTTAATACCGAAGAAGGCTTATTTACAGAATTTGATGAACTGGTAGTAACATTATTCCATTAAAAAATTACACGTAATGAAAAACACAATAACAATTCTAATTTTATCAATTTATACCACATTTGTTTCTTGTGATAGCGTTGCTACTCCTAGGTACAACTTCGCAGAAGTTAAATCTAGCTCACAAACAAAGGCGTTAATTGCTAAAATGATATTAGAAAACAAAGATGAGGATATAGACAGCACATCTAGTTATATAGAGCTTAACTTAAAAGGAATGCACTACGCAGACGTTCCTATAAAAAGTGCTTTAATTACAGACAATTATACTTTACTTACAACTGATACTGTTAATTTTTCTGCTAAAAAATTACTTGAAGTTTTGGAAGCCGAAAAAGGGCTAACAAACCTAAATAACAGCTATAGTGATGATGTTGAGTTTGAATGGAAAGATGAAATTGAAGCTAAAAAACTGGAAGTTAATTTTGTAAATGGCAAACATTTAGCTGCTTTTGGCAATAAAGATTACGGTAAGTTAACTATTACATACAACCCTGTTTACACCATACCGTTAGCAAAAATACACAGTAAGGTTAAGGTTTTTGATACGGCACCTAAATACGTACTAAATATTAAGTCTTACAACAGTGTTTTTGATATTAGTATAAATGATGTTAGTATTGCAGAAGGTACAGACTCAGATTCTTTTAATTTAAACAACTACATTACTGGTCCTAATTCTTCAATAAAATTAACTGCTAAAACAGAAGATAAAACCATAAAAAAAGAACCAAATACGTATTATGAAGATCCTAGTTTTTCAATACAAATTATAGATAACAGTACAAAAGAAGTTGTTAAAACTATAGAAAAAACAAGTATTAGAAATAATGTCCCAGTAAACCTAAAAATAGACTTTAACTCCACATTACCATACTACCCAGAGGCTTGGACAAATGGTACAGATTTAAGGAACAGCAAGGATTTAAAAGAAAAAGTAATTGCATTATACACCAAACTAGGAAATGCCATTTTAACATATGATGAGCAAGCTATTAACGACTTGTTTTATCAAAAAGATTTTGAAGTACAACAGCTAAATTTTGATACTAATTTTGAAACCGCACGTACAAAGTGGGAAGCCTACTTAACCATTTTAATAAATACGTATAAGTACACGTTAGCAAAGGATTTTGATGTTGAATTTAATGCTGATGGCAAATTAATTTACACTTACGCTAAAGACAAATCTGATATGCTCATTTTAACCGGCAAAAATTACGATGATTCTTTTAATCATTTTTTATACCAACCTAAAGGGTCTAACGAGCTAAAAATAATACGATAATGAAAAAAATATTATATATAATTACGGCACTTTTAGCTATTGTTAGTTGTAACAAAACACAACCAAAAAACCAGACAGAGTTAAATGAGTTTATATCTTCTTTAGACAATAAACCGTTAGAGGAAATTAAAGAAGAAGTAAACTCCAATATTAAACAATTTGAGTCTATGGCTAAATTCTTTGATGGCTCGTTTTCTAATGATGTTAAAACAATTGATAAAGAGGATGAAAAGTATGAAGAACCTTTTAAAGTAGACACTACAGGGGTACACAAAGCTCTTAATCAGTTTAAAAATGTGACGTTTTCACAAACTTATACCAACTATAAAAGTGATTTGCAATTTATAGGTACTAATAATGATAATGAAGACCCTATAAATCTTGGCCAAGGTGTTACGCAAATATTCACACCTAAAAAAATATATTACCATAATGGCGAAGTACGCACAGATAGTATTGAAGGTTATGGGTTAGATTTTAATTTTAATGAAAGTTGGGGGAAAGCCAAAGCTATAGACAGCATAGATATTTCTTTTAAAGTAGATTACATAAAAGACTATGATGTAGTGGAAATCTCTTCAGACAACCCAACAGTAAAATATAAAGGAGGAGAAATTAACTTTGTAAAAGCAGAAGGCAATTACGTTTATTTTACGTTGAGTGATACAATTGCTGCTCCTATAAAAGTACAAGGCCATAATGAAGAAGGTAAAGTCTTAGACCGCAGCGGCTACTCTAACAACGGCGTATCTCCTGACGATCAGGAAGATATACTTACAGAAATGTTAGGGTTCTTTAAAAAAATACAAAAAAAATTAAACGATGATGATTTTAAAGATACTCCAGAGCTTCAAGAGTATTTAAAAGACAACCTATCTAACGTAGATTTTTTTAATGATAATGATGGTATTTTTCACAAGGAATACTACTATTATGGCACTGTAAAAAGCATAAAATTATTTTTTAAAAAAGATACCAAAACAGAGGAAACATCATTTACAGCATACAACTACCAACCAATTAAAGGAAATGATGCACTAATTGCTATGCAAACAGAGGAGGCAATTGTTTTTATAAATAATATAGGAGAGCCAAAAATAACAGTACCAGGAGCTGGAGGTTTAGAAAATATTGGAGGTAACTTTTATGAAGATTACAATCACTTTTATCACTTAAATAAAGCTGAAGAAAAATTAGACACACTTTTAGTTTACAGTGTAGAGGCTTTTAGTAATGGCCTTATTGGCATACTACCAGAACAAGAAAGTGACAATTACACACTTGTTACCCAAGATAACAAACCAATAGGCTCTAAATTATACTGGCAAATGAAAGAGGTTGGCAATTTGTTATTTGGAATTACTTATGATAACAAATACTACCTGTTAGATGAAAATGCTAACGCCACTCTACTACCTGGTATACATAATGTCTATAAAACCTTGGCTGATGAAAGAATTATGGTTAGTAATACCAACTCTAAAATAGGATTTATAAATAGCAAAGGTAAGTTGGTAATTCCTTTTAAATATAATGATGCTAAAGACTTTGAAAATGGAATTACTGTAGTAGAATTTAATGACACTTATAAGTTTATTGACACAAATGGAAAAGTATTACTAGATATTAAAGAAGATCATTTGGACTTTTTAACAGAGGACGAAAACAAAAAAAGAATTTATAGTTTTGATTACGGTAAAGTAAAATACAACTACAAAGGAGAATTAATAGAAGAATAAACATGAAAAAAATTGCCTTAACTTTTATACTTTTTATACAAATTATATCTCTTTGTGCTCAAAACAATTTGTTTGTTACTGCCAAGAGTGGCTTAAACGTCAGGGAAAATTCTAGCTTGGATGCTAAAAAAATAGGGAAATTTAATTATGCCGAAAAATTAGCGGTATTACATAAAACAGACCTATTTTTTGAAGTAACTGACGACGGAAAAAAAATAAAAGGACAATGGTACAAAGTAACCGGTAAGTCTGACAGTAACATAGAGCTTACCGGCTATGTTTTTAGTGGTTTTTTATCCAAACCAAAACAAAAGGATACGTTTATTTTTCTTCATTATAATGACAATTTTGATTACCCCGTTATAGGAGCCTCAAAAGGAAAATCTTTCTACGGCTTTATTAATAATGAAGAAGGCCGTAGCTATTTAAAAGGAGATAGTATTGAAATTGAATGGGAAACTGGTGTTGTTTATATTGCTGGTGACGATGACAGAAAACAACTTGCTGATTTTATTGTTACTACTAAAAAAATTAAAAATGGTAAAATTGCTAACTTTAGAGAGGCATATAAAAAGGAAATAAAATACACTTATACAAATAACTACACGCAAGATTATTTAGATAAGCTTTATCTAGAGGTTGAAAATTATATAGTCAATTCTAAAAATGAATTGATTAAAAAAATAATAGAAGACAAAGAACAGTTAGCTTACAGTATAGAAGATAAAACAGTTAATGGTAAAGAATTAACCGTAATAGGAATTTATAAATCTTTTGAAGGAAGCACAACTACAGTACAGTGGCTGTCTTATTACCCAGAGTTTCCAAAGTTGTATGAG
The DNA here is from genome assembly GCF_002813425.1 of Cellulophaga sp. RHA19. Lineage (NCBI taxonomy): Bacteria > Pseudomonadati > Bacteroidota > Flavobacteriia > Flavobacteriales > Flavobacteriaceae > Cellulophaga > Cellulophaga sp. RHA19. Next base: position 1,342,801 of record NZ_PHUL01000001.1, on the reverse strand, counting down.
ATAGATTTATAAAACTATCAACAATTAAACCGAAGCACTATCACATATTAACGACTCTTAATAATTTTAGTTTTATGAAATATGCAATTGCAATCGTATTTTTTTTAATGTCTCTAAGTTTATTTAGTCAGGATTTTAGTGGTATTAAAACTAGAATTGGTTTATTAAAAACTACCTCTAATTTTAAGTTAGACTCTACAGGTGTTTCTAAAATACAAGTACCTACGTATTATTGTAACACTAACAAAACAGACAATAATTGGCACGTACAAGACCTAAATAATGATGGTTTAAAAGATCTTATATTCACTGGACCGTGCCAACCGTATCATCAAACAGCCATATTTTTAAATAGCAAAAAAGGATTTCAGCTTGTGTATGATGCTCCTGGCAAAATACTATCCATAAAAAGCACTACAAACGGCACAGAAATAAATAGTTACAATCCTAGTTGCTGTTGCAGCTATTATTCTAGTTTAGTTAAAGTAACCATAAACAATTTATCTGTAGTAGAGAAAAATACAATATCGTTTCATGATAAAACAACTATTACAGCATCAGACAAATTATATGCTAAAACAGTATCCGGAATTTTAAGAAGTACACCAGTAATAGATGATGTTATAAAAAAAGATCCTTGTACAGGTGAAGAAATTGTAGGTAACACTATTGGTACACTAAAAAACGAGTCCGTAATAGTTGTAAACCAAGAAAACAATTGGCTTTTGGTTTTTATTAAACAAAATGGCTCCTACACTGTTGGCTGGGTAAAAAAGTAACGCTTATAAAACTATTAGAAATGAAATCACTTAAATTACTTTTATTCTTATTGTTATTTTGCTTGTTTGCCTGCAATAAATCTAACAAAAAAAATACAGGCAATTCCAATGTTGATGTAGTGTTAGAACAACAATCTAAAATAGATTCGTCAAGCATAGAAATTACAGTAGAACGTGGTGCTTTTCATTATGATAAATTTGTGCTTAAAGACACTTTAATCACTTTTTATCCACCTAAAGAAAGTATAGGTATAGACAACAGTAATTACAATCAAATTTCGGAAAAAGTAATTAGCGTACAGACTAGAAATAACTTAGTAAAAAAGATTCTTAATGATGGTTTTTTCAAATTAAAAAACTTTTATGCTAGCAATACAACTTGCAATAGCCACTTAACAGTTACGGTTAAATTTAACAACCAAATAAAAAAAGTAATTTCTGAAGATTTTGATAGAGAATGTCCTGAGCTTTTAAAATTTATAGAACAAGAAGTTATTAAAATGCACAGCAAGAAGTTAAAACGAATTTTATTACCTGGATAAAGCTTAAAATCATAATTTAAAAATGAAATCAAAAACTATACATATATTACTTTCAATTGTAATTACGGTTGTATCAGCTTGGTTTCTGCTAAAACCAAATTATTCTTATTACAAAACAGAAATAATAAGAGGTAAAAACTTACAGGTAGTTATTTATGTACAAAACAACTTTAGTCACTTTGGTTTTTCTAGTCAAAACGGTCATAAATTAGCCTACATAGAACTACAAAATTTAGACGGAAATACTTTAGCTAAACAAAGCCTATTTAATAGGTGTGAGGTTCTAATAGAAGAAATAAATCCATTTGTAGAAAACAACAAACTATACTTTACCAAGCTTAGCTATATAAATTTGTTAGATTATAGTTATTATTGTTTTTAATAAAACTTATAGACTAACAAATACTACATTAGAATGAAGATTAGCCTGTTTTTTATAATTTGCTTACTCTCTGTAAAAGGAATTTGTCAAAAAGATACCTTTCTTTTTAAAAATCAAAAAGTTACTATATTTAAAGACAGCGCCTATTATAAAGACACTGAAATATACAATGCAGCTAAAGACCTTAAAGAATTAACCAAACAAGAAAAAACAGATGACTGTGATGTTAACTATCAATTTTACTACAACCCACTTTCTTTAGTTGGTAATTATTACAGTTATGAGTCTGGTGAAACTGGCACCATAGCCTGTGGTCCGCCAGGAAATTCTTTAGAGATACAAACAATAAATTTAAGTAATAGACAACCAGTTTCTATATTAGATATTTTTACAGAAAAAAGCATTCTTAAAGCACTTAAAAATGATAACTGGGTAAAAAAAATAACACAAGAATATAAAATAGATTTAAACGCTATAAATTCTTTTAAAACTTTTTTAGATACTATAAACAACTTAGGTTCTACAAAATTTAGCTCAAACAGTTTTACTCTTTTAAGCTATAATAAACAAAACAAAAATGCATCTGTTAGGTTTGTTGGTATGGAATATATGGGCTTTAATCACTACAAACATTTACAGTTAGGCTTGTTATTAGAACCAAAAAAAGCCTATTTAAAATTATTTAAAAATAAAATTTACTTTACACTAACCGATTATAAAAACGGATTAACAAAGTAGTATTTAATTAAAAAGATGAAACCAATTACAGTTAACTGGAAAATAAATTTGCCCAATGAAAGCCAAATAGAAAAAATGTGGCAAGAGTTGGTTTTTGATGTTATTGATGAAGAATTTGAGTTTATAAACTTATTAAAAGCTAACCTTGGTGGTAATATTTATTTTAAAGGGTTTCGGTTTCAGGAAAATGATATATTTGATTGGTTTTGCTCTCGCGGAAGATTAGATGAAATTGACTTTAATAACAAATTTTTACTTTCTGATAAAGTCCTCAAAACCTTTAGCGACTCTAATAACCCTGACACAACGGTTTTTAAAATTGATATCGCACCAAATTTTAATACTAAAGATGGTTTTGTAATTGATGGCGAACTTGCTGCGCTACTATTTCATGGAGGCGCATATGGCTCTAAGTACAAAAAAGAACCTAAACAGATTAAAGAAAAAGCACAGCTATTTTGCTCTCAGTTATTTTATGAAAAATACAGTTATGATTACGTTAGGTATTACACATCTACCACTGCTTGGAATACATGGTTTATAGACTTTATTATAGATTATACGTATGTAATAATATGTATGGAAACAAGAACAATTTGGGTGTTAGCATATACAGACACCAATTAATTTAGTAACTTGTTATCTACAACAACTAACTTGTTTTAAGATGAAGAAAAGTAAAATTCTAACTTTAGTACTACTAATTTCTTTATGCTCTACTCCGCTTATGGCTCAGGAAAACACGTTTATAAAAGAATACTTAGAGCGTTTAGAAACTTCTAAAAAGTATGTAATTCTTGTGGCAGAAACTATGCCTAAAGACAAATATACTTTTAAAGCAACACCAGAGTCTATGAGTTTTGCAGAGCATTTAATGCATATTGCTTGGGCTATGGATTGGCACAGCAAATCTTTAATGGGCGGTAGAGATGCCAGAAATTGGGAAACAGATACAGAACTAAAAGTAGATAACAAATCTAAAGAAGAAATGATTGCAACAATTAGCAATACATTTGACGTTACTAGTACATTTATCTCTGAGTTTGATATAAAAAAGCTAGATGAAAGATTAGACTATTTTGGTGCTAACAGAACCAAAAGACAAATTTTATTATTACTTACTGACCACATAACACACCACAGAGCTCAAATGCTTGTTTATATGCGCTTAAACGGATTAAAACCTCCAAGGTATGTATTATATCAATAAAATTAATTTTAGCTCTTATCATTAGTAACAATACTTGAATAGAAAAGCAAAAAAACATATTGATGATATTTAAAACTATGTTAATTATTTTACCAATCGTTCGGTAATTAAAAAAATATATTATATTTGCCCTATGAGACCACAAAAAGTATTAGACAAAGAAATATTAAACGGCTTAACTAAAATTTTTAGATCTAGAGGTTATGAAGGTGCTAGTTTAAAAGAATTATCTGATGCTACTGGTTTAAAAAAAGCAAGTCTTTACCATAGGTTTCCTAACGGCAAACAAGAGATGGCAAACGCTGTTTTAGTTCATTTAGAAGAATGGATTAACACCAATGTTTTTCATACTCTTTTAGACGACAACTTAACACCTGCCGTCCGTTTAAAAAAAGGATTATTGGCTATACGTGAATTGTATGATGGTGGAGAAGCCATTTGTATATTTAGAGCACTATCTATGCAAGCTGGTATAGAGTTGTTTGAAGAGCAAATAAACAAAGGTATGACACAGTGGTTGTCTGCTTTTAAAGAAATAGGTATTGCCCTGAATTTTACACCCGAAGAAGCAGAAAAAAAAGCTTTACAAGTATTAATACAAGTACAAGGCTGCCTAATTGTTACAAAAGGCTTAGGTGATTTGTCAGTTTTTGAAAACACAATGCAAAACATAGAAAACAGTTACTTAAAACCATAAAAAAAATTAAATTAATAATTTACCGAATGTTCGGTAATAAACAACTGAAAGTATGAATAATATAAAATACAAAACGGAAAATGTAAATGGTGTAAAAATTGCTTATAGAGAAGCAGGAGACAGCAACAGCCCAACAGTAGTATTATTACACGGGTTTCCGTCTTCTTCTCATCAATACAGAAAAGTGTTAAACCAGCTATCTAATGAGTTTCATTTAATAGCTCCAGATTATCCTGGTTTTGGAAATAGTGATTTTCTTTCTAAAAAAGAATATGAGTATACTTTTGACAATATTGCTAAAACTATAAATTCATTTTTAGAGCAAAAAGCTATAACAAGTTATGCCATTATGATACAAGATTATGGAGCACCTGTTGGATTTAGAATTGCTACTGCACACCCAGATAGAATAACGGCTATAATTAACCAAAATGGTAATGCTTACGAAGAAGGTTTAGGCGAAGCTTGGAAGTCTACAAAAGAGTTTTGGGCTAATAGAAATGAAACTACAGAAAAAGCTTTATTACCTTCTTTTTCTCTAGAAGGTTTGGAGTGGCAATACACGCACGGTACTAGAAATTCAGAAAATGTAAATCCAGATACCTGGCATTTAGATTACCTTAGATTATCTAGACCAAATGCACATGCTGTTAACTTAGATTTGTTTTATGATTATCAAAATAATGTAAAACTATATCCTAAATGGCAACAATATTTAAGAGACAACCAACCACCATTGTTAATTGTTTGGGGTAAAAATGATGCGTTTTTTCCGGAAAGTGGAGCAAAAGCATTTAAAAAAGATGTAAAAAATATAGATTACAATATCTACAATACTGGTCACTTTGCACTAGAAGAAGATGCTGATAAAATTATACCAAAAATGAGATCTTTTTTACATAGTTTAAAAAAGTAAGTGCTACATAAATAGCTATATCTCCTTAACATATTTACTTTAATATATTTCTAAAATATATGCATAAAAAAAGCCTCATTAAAAAATGAGGCTTTTGCGTATAACGTATTATTTTTATTTTTTATTAGCAGTAGTAATGTACTTCTGTAAAGCCATTGTCATAGATGGCGTTTCTGGTGTTGGCGCAAGTATGTCTATACGTAAACCAGCATCTGTAGCAGCATTAACTGTTGTATTTCCGTAAACAGCTATTTTAGTATCATTTTGTTCAAAATCTGGGAAATTCTTTAATAAAGACTCAATACCAGACGGACTAAAGAACACTAGTATATCGTAATACACATTTCTTAAGTCAGACAAATCACTAATTACTGTTTTATAAAAAATAGCTCTTTTCCATTCTAAACCAAGACCATCCAATGTTTCAGGTACTATTGGCTTTAATACATCTGAAGAAGGTAAAAGAAACTTTTCTGTTTTATACTTTTTTAACAAAGGAGTTAAATCTGCAAACATTCTTTTACCAACATATATCTTACGCTTACGGTAAACTACATATTTTTGAAGATAGTAAGCCACAGCCTCAGACTGGCAAAAGTACTTCATAGAATCTGGCACTTTAAAACGCATTTCTTCTGCAATTCTAAAAAAATGATCTACAGAATTTCTACTCGTAAGAACTATTGCTGTAAAGTTGTTTAAATCTATTTTTTGCTGACGCACTGTTTTTGCATCAACGCCCTCTACATGTATAAACGGTCTAAAATCTACCTTTAACTTCTCCTTTTCAATAAGTCTTGAATAGGGAGAATTCTCCATTTTAGGTTCTGGCTGAGAAACCAAAATCGTTTTTATCTTCATAGACATCAATATTTTAGGTAACTACCTATTATCACAAAAGGTGAAATTTCGAGTGCGCAAAGGTACAAAATAAAATAGAAAAAATTAATTGTTATGAAATTTCGATGAATTCTTAGCAGATTAACCCATCCAATGCACAGTACAACGATAAACAAAACCGCCGCCAAATAAGCAACTAACTCAGAATATGGCGTAATATATGTAAGAAAAATATTAGCCACAAACAACACTAAACCACTGTAATTTTGATAAGAAACTTTATTAAAAACAATGTGTACAATGGCAGATTCGGCGTCAAAAACAAACCCATTTATAAACTGAAGTATCAATTTTAAAGAAATAAATAACGCTAATATTCCAAAAATTAAAAGGTATTTAGTTGGCGTTACTACTTCTCCTATTTTAAAAATAGCAAGTATATAATAAAAAAACAGTGCTACGTTTAACCACAAAAACAAACTCCACAATGCATTAAACCAATTAAATAAAATATGCTTTTTGCTGTGCAAAAAAATATATTTGTTATTGAAAGGTAGTACCACAAAATTTATAAACTTATTGTAAAAAAAGATTTTACTTAAAACCAACACAAAAAGACTAACCACAAATATGGTGGTAACCCAATCTACATTATTAAAAACCCTAGTAATAGATTCCATTATTATTTTTGTCTTCTTTTAAGTGGCACAAAACTACAAATTAATACTTAGACCAACTTTATTTATTAATACGTGTTTAAACACAAAAAAGACGCAATACAGTGGTAAATAAATCATAAAACGTGCTTAAGGTTTTATCACTAAAATTTAAATAGTACTTTTGTAAATTCAATACTAAAAAAAGAATGACAGATAGCTTAGTTATAATTCCTACTTTTAATGAGATAGAAAATATAGAAGCTATTATTAATGCAGTTTTTGCATTAAAAAAGGAATTTCACATTCTTGTTGTAGATGACAACTCGCCAGACGGTACTCCTCAAAAAATAAAAGAATTAATAACACAATTTCCTGGTAAATTATTTTTAGAGGTTCGTAAAGAAAAAGCTGGTTTAGGAACTGCTTACATTCACGGTTTTAAATGGGCAATTGCTAAAAAATACGATTATATTTTTGAGATGGATGCAGATTTTTCTCATTCACCCAAAGACTTAATAAACCTATACAACGCCTGTATTGCTGGCGCAGATTTAGCCATTGGTTCTAGGTATGTAAAAGGTATAAACGTTGTAAATTGGCCTCTTTTTAGAATTTTGCTTTCTTACGGCGCATCGTTTTACGTAAAAATAATAACGGGTATGCGTGTAGACGACCCAACTGCTGGTTTTATATGTTACAAAAGAAAAGTTTTAGAAAATATTAGTTTAGATACAGTACGTTTTATTGGCTATGCTTTTCAAATAGAAATGAAATTTAGAGCACATTTAAAAGGCTTTAAAATACAAGAAGTACCTATTGTTTTTACAGATAGAGTACGCGGAAAATCTAAAATGAGTTCTTCAATTATTGGCGAAGCTGTTTTTGGAGTGATAAAAATGAAATACATAAGCTTGTTTCAAAAAAACAAATTTTAAAATGAAAAAGACACTAATAAAAAACGCTAAAGTTGTAAATGAAGGTACAGTTACTAACTGTGATATTCTTTTAAACGGTAATTATATAGAAAAAATAAGTAGTTCTATTAGTGATGCTAACGCTACTGTTATAGATGCTAAAGGTAATTATGTTTTACCTGGCATTATAGATGACCAAGTACATTTTAGAGAACCAGGACTTACACACAAAGGTAATATTGCTACAGAAAGTAGGGCTGCCGTTGCCGGTGGTGTAACTACCTTTATGGAGCAACCAAACACAAATCCGCAGACAACAACTATAAAAAAATTAGAGGAAAAATTTGCAGTAGCAAAAGAAAGCTCTTATGCTAACTACTCATTTTTATTTGGTGGCACTAATGATAATTTAGAAGAATTAAAAAAACTAGACAAAAATGCTTGCTCTGGTGTAAAACTATTTTTAGGTTCTTCTACAGGTAATATGCTAGTAGATAATGAAGAGGTTATAGAAAAAATATTTAGCAATACAGAAATGGTAATCTCGGCTCATTGTGAAGATGAGACTACTATTCGCAAAAATATGGCCACCTACAAAGAAAAGTACGGAGACAATATTCCTGTAGAATACCACCCAATTATTAGAAGTACAGAGGCGTGTTACTTATCTTCTTCCAAAGCTATTGCATTAGCAGAAAAAACAGGGGCAAGATTACACGTTTTTCACTTATCTACAGGTAAAGAAACTAGCCTTTTTAGAAATGACATACCTTTAAAAGATAAAAAAATTACAGCAGAAGTTTGTGTGCACCATTTATGGTTTTCTGATGAAGATTACAAAGAAAAAGGCACACTTATAAAATGGAATCCTGCTGTTAAAACAGCAGAAGACAGGTCTATGCTTTGGGACGCCCTTTTAGATGACCGCATAGATGTTATTGCTACAGACCACGCACCACATACTTTTGAGGAAAAAGACAACGTTTACACAAAAGCACCATCTGGCGGACCATTGGTACAGCACGTTTTACCTGCTATGCTAGAGAAAGTTTTAGACGGTAGAATTACTATAGAACGTATGGTAGAAAAAATGTGCCACAACCCTGCTATTTTATTTCAGATAGAAAAAAGAGGTTATATTAAAGAAGGATACTTTGCAGATTTAGTTATTGTAGATACCAATACACCTTGGCAAGTAAGCAAATCTAATATTTTGTATAAATGTGGTTGGTCTCCGTTTGAAGATTACACATTTAAATCTAAAATTTCTCATACCTTTGTAAATGGTCATTTAGCATATGAAAATGGCGTTGTTTCAGAAGAGAAAAATGCACATAGACTAACGTTTAACAGATAATTAAACGGTTAACGTTACACCATTAACACAAAAAAGATGAAAAAGTTTTTAACGTTACTTTTTGTAATTGCCACAGTAGCATCTTGTGCAGAGAGTGCTATTGAAAAACCAGATAATCTTATTAGTGAAGAGGAAATGGTAGATATTTTGTATGACTTAGCACTTATTACTGCTGCTAAAAACACCAATTCTAATGTTTTAGTAGAAAACAATGTAAAAACAATGCCATACATCTACAACAAATATAAAATAGATAGTACTCAGTTTGCAGATAGCGATTTATATTACGCGGCTAACCCAACTGTTTATGAAGGATTTTATAAAGATGTACAAAGCAAACTAGATACTATTAAAAAACGACTAGAACGTAAAAGACAGTTTGAAGCAGATAGTATTGCCGCTAGCAGAAAAAAGAATCCAGAAAAGCTTAAAGTTGCTCCTGCAAAAACAGGGAAGAAGTAGTTTTAATAACCTCATCTAAATCTGTATACGTAAAATCTATTGCTGTTGTGATTTTTGTATTTTCATAAATATCTTGACTCTTTAGACCGTGAACTTGCATTTTAGAGAGTTTTCTACCTCTTCTAGTTAACAAATGTGCTAGCCAATCTAATCTATACAAAATATTTAACTGCCATATTTTTAAGGCTTTATTAGGCTCTGGTTTTCCTAATGCAGTTGCTATTTTACCCAACACCTCTTTAAACGTAGCATTTTTGGCTACAGCAATATAACGCTGGTTTTTTAAGTCAGATTTCATTAACCTAATACACATATCTACAACATCACCAACACCAATAAATCCGCTACCATTTGGTGGGTAGTATTTTAATCCGTCTGCTGTTTTACTAAAAAACTGTCCACTACCAGAGTTCCAATATCCAGGTCCTAAAATAACACCCGGATTAACAATAACAGCATCTAACCCCTCTTGTGTGCCACGCCAAACTTCCATTTCTGCCGCATATTTTGTAATTGCATATACATTTACATCTGCTTCATTCCAATCTGTTTCTTCTGTAACAATAGGAGAGTTTTCATTTTTCCCAATAGTAGCAATAGAGCTTACATAAGCTAGCTTTTCTACACTATTTGCTAAGCAAAAATTTACAATATTAGCTGTACCCGTTGCATTTGTTCGTCTTAACCTAAAATAATCATTGGGGTCAAAAGAAATTAAAGCAGCACAATGATACACGTGTGTAACTCCAATAAAGGCATTCTCTAAAGCAGGTATATCTGTAATATCTGCAACAACCCATTTAATTTTAGCATACAACTCATCTGCATTATCTACATAATAAGAAAATACTTTTTTAACCTTATCTAAGTCGCTACTTGGCCTATGTATAGCCTTTACACTATCTTCTGTTTTTAGTAGCTGCAATAAAAGATGCGCACCTACCAATCCTGTGCCTCCTGTTACCAATATCATAGTTCAAATTTAGGAATTTAATTTACCATAGACTACTGCCAAAGCTCTCTATTTCTTTTATATTTGCATCTACTATTACAAAAAATAAAATACAATGGCTTCTAATTTTATCGCAGAATTAAAATGGAGAGGGATGATACACGATGTTATGCCCGACACAGAGGAACACTTACTAGAACAAATGCGTGCTGCTTATGTGGGTATAGACCCAACTGCAGACTCTTTACACATTGGCCACTTGGTTAGTGTAATGATGTTGCGTCATTTTCAACTAGCAGGCCACAAACCTTATGCGTTAATTGGTGGAGCTACAGGTATGATTGGTGATCCGTCTGGTAAATCTGCCGAGCGTAATTTATTAGATGAAAAAACACTTAGACACAACCAAAACGCTATAAAAGACCAGTTATCTCGTTTTTTAGATTTTAAAAGCAACGAAGAAAACGCTGCTGTTTTAGTTAATAATTACGATTGGATGAAAGAGTTTTCTTTTTTAGACTTTATTCGTGATGTTGGTAAGCATATTACCGTTAATTATATGATGGCTAAAGATTCTGTAAAAAAACGCTTAAGTTCTGAAGCCAAAGAAGGAATGTCTTTTACAGAGTTCACATACCAATTAGTACAAGGGTACGATTTTTACCACTTGTTTAAAGAACACAACTGTACATTACAAATGGGTGGTAGTGACCAGTGGGGAAATATTACTACTGGTACAGAAATGATACGTAGAATTGGCAGCGGTAAAGGCTACGCACTTACTTGCCCATTAATAACAAAAGCTGATGGTACTAAGTTTGGAAAAACCGAAGGTGGTAACATTTGGTTAGATGCAGAACGTACTTCTCCTTATAAATTTTACCAATACTGGCTAAACACGTCAGATGAGGATGCAGAAAAATTTATAAAAATCTTTACTTTTTTAACTAAAGAAGAGATTGATGCCTTAATTACAGAACACAAAGAGGCACCACATATGCGTGCTTTACAGAAAAAATTAGCCGAAGAAATTACCATTAGCGTACACTCTAAACAAGATTTAGACAATGCTATAAAAGCAAGTAATATTTTATTTGGAAAATCTACTTCTGAAGATTTAAAAACACTAGACGAAAAAACTTTTTTAGATATTTTTGAAGGTGTACCACAAGCAGAAGTAACTAAAACCGACATTGAAGAAGGCTTAGATATGATTGGTGCTTTAGCTGCTAAAACTCAATTTTTAGACTCTAATGGTGCTGCACGTAGAGAACTTAAACAAAATTCTATTTCTGTAAATAAAGAAAAAGTAAAAGAAGATTACGTTATTACAAGCAAAGACCTAATTAACAATAAGTTTGTTTTATTACAACGTGGTAAAAAGAACTATTTTGTATTGGTTGTAAATTAAATTTTTAAAAATATCCTTATTCAAATTTTGAATGAAGCCAACAATTCCTAATATAATTTTTGTTGTCCTTTTCGCCATTTTAACAATATGGTTGACATTTTTAACAACAAAAGGAGGACTTACAAACAATTCTTATAAAAGGTGGCATAAAAAGCTAACGAGAAGAGGTAAAATTGTTGGTTTTGTTCTATTATTTATGACAGTTTTGTTAGTAGCACAAGAAATAAATAATAAAAACTTAGGCAATAACAAAGATTACATATTAAACAAAGAAAGAAATCAAAGAGATGCAGATATTACTAAAGGGATAAAAGCAGGAGTTGATTCGAGTAGTAATAAATTGTACAATGATATCTCTAAAGCTTTCTCCAATCAAGAATTAAAAATAGATACAATAAACAAGACTATAATTAATCTAAAAAACGCAAATAGGGCAACAAATAACTACGTACTATCAGAAAAGGAGCCTACACTTACAATTAATACTTTTTCAGGAATTAAGATAGAAAAAGATTTTTTTTATTTAGAAATTGAGAGTGAGGGGGCTGGATCAACAAACTATAATATTGACAGTAAACTTCTTATAGAATATAAAAATGGAGAATATCACTTTAAAACTCTACCTTTTTTTTCTAAAGAATCAAAAATTACGACTAAAGCTACAATTAACGCACGAATAATTTCTAACCCTCAAAATATCAAAGAAATTTATTTTTATATGAAAGGAAGTTATTCAAACTTAAGTTTAACTAAAAACTACAATGTAGATTACTTAGTACATTATAATCCTCAAACTAAATTTGCTTTTGGAAAACTAGGTCGTGAAAAAAATAAAATTATAAACATTATGAATTCTTTTCAAAATAAAGATAATTAAACAACAAGCAAACTATTGAGTTTACGTATGTAAAAATATAATTTGGTTTTATTAAAACTAAAACAACAATCTAAAGGCTGGTTTTTACCAGCCTTTTTTTATTCCTTTTTTAAGTTGACAATCCATTTTTGATATTTTAGTTTTTACTTAAATTAAGTTTCATATTCCGCAACCATACATTTACAGACCAAACAGATACTTGGAATATATTATTATGTAATTGGAAATAATGCTAACTTTAGTGCATTAAAAAACTACAGACGCTGACCTAGTCTAAAAATCATCAGAAAGAACCAAAAAAAATGAAAAAGAAGTTCCTTTTTAGCATAAGCATTCTGCTTTGCTCGTTATCAATCTACGCACAAGAAAATAACAAATCGGTTTTAAGCATTAAACAAATTATGCAAGGAGATACCTTTGTTGGCCACTTGCCTTCTGCCCCCAAATGGTCTCAAGACAGTAAAAGCATTTACTTTAATTGGAACACAGAAAATGCATTTAACGACTCATTATACGTATACAATCTAAACACAACAAAAACAGCCAAAGTAGATTTTGAAACCGAATACAACCTACCTTCTTTCCCTACTTTTAATTCTGAACGAACAAAAAAAGTATATGTAAAACGTGGAGACATTTTTTATACTGATGTTGCCACCAACAAAACCATACAAATTACACAGACAGAAGACCGAGAAAGAAATGCTAAATTTATAGAGAACGACAGTAAAATTGCATATCAAAAAGGACAAAATATTTATACTTGGAATACAACAACTGGCGCAACTGTACAAATCACAAATTTTACAGATAAAAAAGATCAAGAAAAACGTTTAAGCGATAAAGACGAGTGGTTACGTAACGACCAACTTGCTCTTTTTAATGTTTTAAAAGAGCGTAAAGCAAAAGTAGATGCTCGTAAAAAGGCAATGAAGCGTTACAAAGAAAAAGAGTTGTTTTCTATATACACAGAAGGCAAATCTATTAGTAGTCAAAGTATTAGTACAGATGGTAGTTATGTAACCTATATTGCTGCTACTTATGCAAATAACAAGCGCACTACAATGCCACACTTTGTAACAGAATCTGGTTATGTAGAAAATGAAAATACTCGCTCTAAGGTTGGCGACAAGCCAAGCAGCTACGAGCTTCATATTTACGATATTAAAAACAAAAAAACGTATCCTGTATCTTTAGATAATTTAGAAGGTTTAGACTATGTACCAGAGTATACTAAAGATTACCCAAACAAAGCCTATAAAAACGACAACAGAATTGGCTACATAGTTGGTCCTATTTGGAGTGCAGATGGCAAAAAAGCCGTTTTAGACATTAGCTCTAACGATTATAAAGACCGTTGGATAGTTCTTTTAAACCTTGCTGATGGTTCTGTTACAAATTTAGACCACCAGCACGATAAAGCTTGGATTGCCGGCCCAGGAATTGGTTGGGGTAATTTAGGTTGGTTACCAGATGACAATAGTATTTGGTACCAGTCTGAAAAAACTGGTTATTCTCATTTATACAGTACTAATGTTTTAACCAAAAAAACAAAAGCACTTACCTCTGGTAATTTTGAAATTTATGAACCAACCATATCTATAGACAAAAAACGTTGGTATTTTACGGCTAATAAAAATCATCCTGGAGACAGACAATTTTATACAATGCCTTTAAAAGGTGGTAAATTAACTCAGTTAACTACAATGGTTGGTAATAACGAGGTTACTTTATCTCCAGATGAGCGCCAAATGGCTATTTTATACTCATACAGCAATAAACCAACAGAATTATATTTACAGCCTAACCCAATAAAAAATAGAGCTAAAACAGCTCCAAAACAAATAACAAACTCACTTACCCCTAACTTTAAAAAATACAACTGGAAAGATCCTGAAGTAATTACTTTTAATGCAGAAGATGGTGCAGAGGTTTACGCAAGGTTATATCAACCTAAAACAACAACAAAAAATAAAGCTGCCATAATTTTTGTACACGGAGCTGGTTATTTACAAAATGCTCATAAATGGTGGAGCTCTTACTACAGAGAGTATATGTTTCATAACCTATTGGTAGATAATGGGTATACTGTTTTAGATATAGACTATAGAGGTAGCGCTGGTTATGGCAGCAAATGGCGCACAGGCATTTATCGTCATATGGGGGGCAAAGATCTATCGGACCAAGTGGATGGCGCAAAATTACTTGTAGAAAAATACGGGATTGACAAAGATAAAGTTGGAATCTACGGTGGTTCTTATGGTGGCTTTATTACGCTAATGGGAATGTTTAATGCTCCAGACACTTTTAAAGCTGGTGCTGCAATACGTTCGGTTGGTGATTGGGCTGCTTACAACCACGGTTATACTGCACGTATTTTAAATACCCCTGTTACAGATAGCATTGCTTACAGAAGAAGTTCTCCTATTTATTTTGCAGATGGTTTAAAAGGAGACTTATTAATTCTACACGGTATGGTAGATGACAATGTGCACTTTCAAGATATGGTACGTTTATCTCAGCGCTTAATAGAGTTAGAAAAAAAGAATTGGGAAATGGCTGTATATCCTGTAGAGCGTCACGGTTTTGTAGAGCCTAGTAGCTGGACAGATGAATATACACGTATTTTTAATTTGTTTAATGAGAGTCTTTTAAACATTACCACTAAAGAATAACACTTATGAAAAATAAAATAGTAGCCTTATTTGCTGTAATAGCATTAGGATCTTGTAGCAAACCACCTGAAAAACCTAAAATGAATGCTTTAGCAGAAGATTATGTAAAACTGGTTTTAGAAGTAGGACAATATAATAGTGATTTTGTTGATGCTTATTACGGTCCAGAAGAATGGAAACCAACCTCAGCTAAATTAGATACTATACCAGCTTCAGATTTTATTGCCAGAGCCAACACATTAATAGAAAACGCTAATTTGGTAGATACAACTGCTTTTTCTAGTATTGAAGCTGCAAGACATACGATGTTTAAAAAGCAACTAATTGCTGTAAAAACTAAGCTAGAGATGCTGGCAGGCAAAACCTATAGTTTTGATGAAGAAGCTAAACTTTTGTATGATGCAGAACCACCGCATTTTACAGAAGAACACTTTAACAAACTTATTGCCGCACTTGAAGAAGAGTTGCCTGGGGATGAAGATTTAGCCACAAGATATACTGCTTTTGAACAACAATTTACAATACCAAAAGATAAGTTAGATACTGTTTTTAGAGTAGCGATAACAGAAGCAAGAAAAAGAACAAACCACCATTTTAAATTACCGCAGAATGAAGATTTTGTTTTAGAATATGTAAACGATAAAAGCTGGTCTGGTTACAATTATTACCAAGGAAAAAGTAAAAGTTTAATACAGATAAATACAGATTTTCCAATTTTTATTCAGCGTGCAATAGACTTAGCTTGCCACGAGGGTTACCCTGGTCACCACGTATTTAATGCGCTATTAGAACAAAATTTAGTTGATGCCAAAGGATGGAAAGAATTTTCAGTATATCCATTATTTTCTCCGCAGTCTTTAATAGCAGAAGGTAGTGCAAACTATGGTATAGACGTAGCTTTCCCAGGTGATGAGCGTGTTGCTTTTGAAAAAGAAGTTCTATTCCCTATTGCAGGTTTAGATGCTAGCAAGGCCGATAAATACTATAAAATTCTAGGGCTAATTGGCAAATTAAATTACGCAGGTAATGAAGCTGCAAGAAAATATTTAAACGGAGAAATCTCTAGAGAAGAAGCTGCTAAATGGCTAGAAAAATATTTATTTTACGCGCCAGACAGAGCATTGCAACGCACACGTTTTATAGACCAATACCGTAGCTATGTTATAAACTATAATTTAGGTAAAGACCTAGTTGCAGACTATGTAAAAGCTAAAGGTGGTACTGTAGACCAACCAGAAAAACGCTGGGCAGTTTTTAAAGAGTTGTTAAGTAACCCACATACAGCAAGTAGTTTAAAGTAGTTGACATTTTAGTTAAAATATCTCTAGACAATTAGCTTATTAAACAAATAAAAAATGCGAATCCCAGAACATCGGGATTCGCAAATAGATCATATTTTTATCAATTTTTAAAATATTGATTTGATTTCCTTTGCCCACTGCTCAATAATTTCAGCATCTACTCTATCCGCTTGGTCAAAAAATAAATGGTGTTTAACCTCTAAACCACAATAGGTATAAATTCCCTTATCCGACGTAAGCTTAAGAGCTCTATCCATTCCTATATCGTTATATTCTTGTCGTGATTTTCCGTGTGTATTAATAATTATGGCTTGCTTACCCGCAAGTAAACCTTTTTGAATTCCTTTATCATACTTATAGGCGAAACCATAGCTAAAAACACGGTCAATGTAACCTTTCATAATAGCGGGTAAACCAGTCCACCAAATTGGATAGATGAAAGTAATACTATCTGCCCAAGCAATGTAATTTTGCTCTGCTTTTACATCCTCATAAACTTTTCCTTTTCTTTGTCCTTCTATATCTTCTAAAGAAAGTACAGGGTTAAAATTAAGTTGATACAAATTCCTAACTTTTATTTCGTGTCTTTGCTGGTTGAGTTTATCAAAAACTATTTTTTTTAGGTATCCATTCAAACTTTGTTCATTTGGATGAGCGTAAATGATTAAATGTTTCATTTTTCTACTTTTTTAAAATGCTTTAGAGCAAAAGTAGAATGTTGCTTTCTATTAAAATTGTAAGAAAACGAAAATCAGTTTACTGGATTACATATATCTTGTTGAAATTTTAGATATTCTGTGGGACTAATATTAATGTAATATTTAAAGTCGTTAATTAGTTGACTTTGGTCATAGTAACCACAATCATTTATAATAGTAAACCAATCTTCTTTTGAAATCTTTGAAGCACTCTTCCCAATGTATTCAATCGCCTTTAAAAAACGTTGGTAACGGTTAATTTCTTTAGCAGAATACCCAAAGTACTTTTTTTGTTTAATTTGAATATTTCTTTCTGTTTGGTTATTCTGGCTAGCAACAGACTTAATGGGGTTTAAATTTTTTTTAGTGAATTTTAATAATTGTTCAGCAACTTTATCACGCTCCTTTATATAAAGTGAGCAAAATTCAAGAATGTAATTTACTTGCTGATTTACATCAACAATTTTATTTAGTTTATACCACATTGCAGTAAAGCAATTTTCATTTAATAATTCATCTGGGTTAACAGGTAAGTTTTTAGCAAGTAAAGAATTTCCAAAAAAACGATAAAACGCATCGTCTTTGAAATTAGCAACCAAAATTTTTGTGTTTGGAGGTAAAGAATAATCAAATGCCTTCCGTATTGTTCCCAAAACAATACACTTCTCTATTTCTATATGTGAATTGTTTTTAGAATTAAGTATTGCACTTGCACCAAAATTGAAAATTAAAATAGTTTGGTATGATGGTAATAAGGTTTTTGTTATGGTTTTATTAGATTTATTTTCGGCAAAATAGAAATGAGAAAATATTTCTTTATAATCTGCTGGAACAGCTATTCTGAAACTATCATATTTTTCACCGTTTTGTTCCATTGGTTTTTCTATCGTCTTATTACTAACTACTCAATATACTCCATAAAATCATCCCTATCTATTTCTCTGGCGCCTAAACTCTCTAGGTGTTGGGTGTAGACTTGGCAATCTATAAGTTTGTAATTGTTAGCTTGCATTTCTTGTACCATTGTTATAAAACCATATTTAGATGCATTGCTAACATCACTAAACATACTTTCTCCACAAAACACGGTACCTAAATCTATGCCGTACAAACCACCTACCAGTTGGTTGTTTAACCAAACCTCATAAGAGTGTGCAAAGCCTTTTTTATGCAATTCTATATATGCGTTTTGCATATTTTGAGTAATCCACGTGCCTGGCTGCCCGTCTCTTGGTACAGTAGCACAACGGTGAATTACTTCTTTAAAATTTTTATTTTTTGTAACAGTAAAAGCCTCATCGCGTAAAAGCTTACGCATACTTTTAGAAACTTTTAATTCTTGCGGAAACAATACCATTCTTGGATCTGGACTCCACCAAAGTGGCAATCTATCATCATCAAACCAAGGAAAAATTCCGCTTTTATAGGCAAGTTGTAATCGTTCTACAGATAAATCTCCTCCAGCCGCTAACAAACCTTCTTCATTAGCTGTATGTACTGGAGGAAACTCTAACTTATCTGTTAAATAATATATAGGATTCACCATTTAACCTAGAAAGGCAAATCGTCGTGATCTTCTTCATTTAAATTATCAGCTGGCTCAAAAGCTTGTGCTGGTGCTACTGGAGGTATTCCTGCTCCACCTTCTGGTGCTGCTCCTTGTAGGTTTTCAATTCTCCAACCTTGTATAGAGTTAAAGTATTTTGTTTCTCCTTGTGGGTTAACCCATTCTCTACCTCTTAAGTTAATGCTAATTTTTACTGGTTGCCCAACACTATATCCGTTTAATAAATCGCATTTATCCTGAACAAACTCTACCATTATATGTTGTGGATATTGCTCCTCTGTTGTAACAACTACTTCTCTTTTTCTAAATCCGTTACTTCCAAAAGTCTGAGTTTCCCCAACCATTTTTACTTTTCCTTGTACTTCCATCTTAAATTAGTTTCTTATGCGTGTTTATTAATTTAGTTCTTACTCTATAATATCTATACCAGCTATTAAAAGCTTTAATGCTCCTACTACATCTTCATTAAAAATAAACTCTTTAGCTTTTAACTGTAGTTGCATACTGTCATTAGTTGCCAATACTGCTTGGGCCTCTTCATTATTTTCTACAAATTGTGTTACACTCTCTACAGATGGCAACTCTTCTATATTTCCTAAAAAACCTAAATCGTTACCAGACAACAACTTACTGTTTTTTATTTTAGCAGGCAAACTATCTATACCAATACCTAGTGTAGATAATGGTTTTGGAACTTCAAACATACCTTGGTTTGCCCTACTATACCAATTACCTCCCATACGTGCCACAAGATCTATTTTATGCTGATCTATAACTCCGTTTTCATCTAAAACAGCTGTATCTACGTGTATTTTTACAACCTCACAAAAAACTAGGTTTCCGGCACCACCTTCATCACCCAAAGCCTCTACTTTTGTAACTTTGCACTCAAACTGAACAGGAGATTCTGCTACTCTTGCAGGTGTAACCACATCAGACTTTAACATTGTTAAACCTGCCTTTTTAAACTCATTTACACCAGCAGCATACTCTGTACTAGACAAAGACATTTGCTGCACTATTGGGTAATTTACAATATTTACAACAACTTCTTTGGTCTCTAATACGTTTTCTAGCGTGTGCTTTGTTGTATTGTTTCTTACACGCCTAGCAGGCGAAAATATAAGAATTGGCGGATTTGCACTAAATACATTAAAAAAACTAAACGGAGATAAATTAGGATTACCATCTTTATCTACTGTACTAGCAAATGCTATAGGTCTAGGACCAACTGCCCTCAAAAGATAACCATGCAATTTTGCTGTGGTTACCTCGTTTGGAACTATAGATATTGTTTTTTTCATAGAATGCAAAGGTACATAATTTGTACGCTATTTAAAACAAGATGCGGAGATAGAAATACCAAATGTGCATTAAATTACGTTATCTTTAAACCCTATAATTGGCTAGATGAATTTTAACCCAAAAAACAAAACTATAAACATTTCCTTAATGATTGGGGCTTTCTTTATTGTAAGCCTTATTTTATGGAATACAAATAGTTTTTTTGAACAATTTAAAAAAGAAGAACGCCATAAAATGGAGATTTGGGCTACGGCACAAACAGAGTTTCGTAATTCTTCGCAAACTGAAGACTTAGGTGATTTACACTTAAAAATTTTTCAGAATAATACTTCTACACCAATGATTCTGGTGAATAAAAACGGTACACTCAATGCTAAAAACATAGAAAGTAAAAAAACAAAAGATACTACATTCATCAAACAAAAAATAGAAGATTTTAAAAAAGAAAATACGCCTATTTTAATGACGCATAAAGGAGAGTTAATTGCTACTTTATATTACGGTAACTCTGAGGTTTTAAACAATTTAAAATATTACCCTTTAGCGCTACTTTTAATCATATTTTTATTTGGCGCCGTAATTTTCTTTTTCTTTAAAACAAACAAAGCGTCTGAACAGAGTAAACTTTGGGCTGGTATGGCCAAAGAAACAGCACACCAAATTGGCACTCCGCTTACCTCTCTTTTAGGATGGAATGAACTTTTAAAAGATGAAAATATAAATCCAGAAATATCTGTAGAAATAGAAAAAGATATCTCTAGATTACAAACTATAACAGACAGGTTTTCTAACATAGGATCATTGCCTAAGCTTGAAGAAAAAGATATTGTTGCCGAGACAAAAAGTGCTTTTGACTATTTAAAACGAAGAAGCTCTAAACTTATACAATTTTCTTTTGACAGTAAGGTTGATGAACTACCTGTTATGCTAAACAAACCTTTATTTAACTGGACCATTGAAAATCTTGTGAAAAATGGAATTGACGCTATGCGAGGCAAAGGACATATTGCTATAGAAATTATCCCTGCCGGAAGTATTGTTAATATTTTAGTGTCTGACACTGGACACGGAATACCCAAAGGAAACTATGCTTCAATTTTTAATCCAGGGCACACATCTAAGCGTCGTGGCTGGGGTTTAGGACTGTCTTTGGTTAAAAGAATTGTAGAAGAATACCATAACGGAAAAGTAAAAGTATTATCTTCGAGCAAAGATGGCACTGTGATGCAGATTTCGTTAAAAACAAAAGTTTAACTATGTCTAAGGAGAAATTAGTAGTACTTAAAGAGGCTAATATAAAAAATAACTGCCCGGAATGTTTTCATAACGAGCTAACAGTTACGTTTTATCAAAAGCAAAAATTTGGGAAATTTATACACAAAACCACCAATGAGGTTACTAATGATATCAAATGCCAAAGATGCCACTCTACTATATATCCTGTAAACTGGACAGACGATATAGAGCGCTCTTTTAACTATTACCAAAAATTAGCTATACCACAAAAAACAAGTGTAAAATTCACCTCTTTATTTTACATTGTTATGCTTATACTAACAGCTGTAGTAGCTGCAGCGGTGTATGTTTTTACACAGAAAATTATTGAATTTTAACAGCTATTGCTGCAGCTAGTAATTTAAACTCTTCTTTAGTAACTTCCTCCTTCTTTTTAAAGGAAGCATCTGCCATAGAATTTAATGGTATTAAATGCACGTGCACATGAGGCACTTCTAAACCTATTACAGACATACCAACACGGTTACAAGGAATAACAGCTTCTATAGCTTTACCTACTTTTCTAGAAAAAGCCATTAAACCCATATAGGTTTCTTCATCTAAATCTAGAATTTTATCTACCTCTAGCTTAGGCACACAAAGTGTATGCCCTTTTGCATTTGGACTAATATCTAAAAAAGCAAAATAATTAGCATCCTCTGCTACTTTATAGCAAGGTATTTCGCCATTTATTATTTTGGTAAAAATAGATGCCATTACGCTCTGGTTATTTCTAAAATTGTAAGTTTAATTTTTCCGTTTGGCACAGCAATTTCTGCCTCATCACCAACACTTTTACCTAGCAAACCTTTACCTATTGGAGAGTTTACAGATATTTTTCCTGTTTTTAAATCGGCCTCACTTTCTGCAACTAAAGTATATTTCATTTCCATACCGTTAGATTGATTTTTCAATTTAACCGTAGATAAAACTAACACCTTAGATGTATCTAACTGAGACTCATCAATAATTCTGGCTCCAGAAACAATTTCTTCTAACTTAGAAATTTTAAGCTCTAACAATCCTTGTGCTTCTTTAGCTGCATCATACTCAGCATTTTCAGATAAATCTCCTTTATCTCTTGCTTCTGCAATTGCCTGTGACGCTTTTGGGCGCTCTATATCTTTAAGCTGATTAAGCTCGTCTTTTAACTTTTTTAAACCTTCTGCGGTATAATAAGATACGTTACTCATAACATTATCGTTTTATAAATAAGAAAATCCTCTTATTTCTAGAGGATTTTATACAAATATACATAATTTTTGTTCACATTTGCTGTTGTATTAGTACTAAGAGAATATATTATGAGATCACTTTTTTCACTTTTTGCAGTTTTACTTTTATTTGCCTGCGATAGCGGTAGAACCAACAGAAACCCTTATTTACAAGAGATAGGTTTTAGAATAGATTTAAACTTAAACTTACCATCATACAGTGCTTTAAAAAATACAGGAAGTGGTGTATACGTAGGCAGTCAAGGTGTTGGTACCAAGGGTATATTTGTAATAAACACAGGTTTTGATAATTTTATGGCTTTTGAAGCTAGTTGTCCCAACCACGAACCTAGTGCTTGCTCTACAATGATTTTAGATGCTGATAAACAAAATGTTACTTGCTCTTGCGAAGACTATAAATATAATTTATTTACAGGTCAGTTTTTAAATAGACCAGAAGGCGATACAAGATACCATGATATGCTTTTTTACAGCTCGTCTATTAACGGAAACATTGTTACCGTTAGAAATTAAAAAAAGGGCAAACCTAAAATAAGGCTCACCCCTTTATAAACATGGTTAGTGTTCAAAATTTTAAAAGTTAAATGTAGCTCCTAACAAAAAGTTAGTTCCTGCTTGCGGGTAATAACCTTGTACTTCAAAAGTAGTGCCAGGAGTTTTCCAATTGTTTAAATAAGTGTATCCGTTAGATACATATTTTTCATTAAAAACATTATTTACTAGCCCGCTTAACACAATAGATTTAAATATTTTATTAAATTTTATCTCGTAAGCCACATTAAAATCATTTACAAAATAGCTATCTAGTTTAGATTTTGCTGTGTCTGTGTTACTTAAGTATTGTTCGCCCACAAATTTAGATAAAAAAGATAATTTTATGTTCTCTTTTGGCGAATATGTAAAAATATTTCCTGCTACAACACTAGGAGAATATGCAATATTTGTATCTCCTAAGTCTTGTACCCCACCATCTCTATCTGTAAAAAAATCTTTATTTTTATTACTACTTAAAGAAATGTTTGGCCTGGCAGAAAACTGCTCATTGATAACAATATTTGCATCTACCTCTATACCAAAACGGTAACTATCTCCAATATTTTCTCTAAGAGGAGCTCCTACATCATTTAACTCACCTGTAACAACCAACTGATCTTTATAACCCATATAATACAAGTTTGTATTTACCTGTACAGCAGAAGTTACATAGCGCCAACCTAATTCATAATCGTTTAATTTTTCTGGTTTAGGACTACCGCTTTCATAATCATTTCTGTTAGGCTCTCTGTTTGCCACAGCATAAGAAGCATAAAAGTTATTATTTTTATTTAAGTTAAAAGTTACACCTGCTTTTGGATTTATAAAGTTAAACCTATCATTTACCAAACCTGTATCTTCTCCGTTAGCTTTATAACCAACGCTTCTGTATTGTACATCTCCAAAAAGGCTCCATTTATTATCTACATCATAATTTAATTTAGTGTAGATATTAAAGTCGGTCTTAGTAGAGTTATCATCATAATAACGGTCTTCATAACTACTATTAACTGCAAATTGTTGTGCCCAAATTACTTCTCCAAAATGGTCTCCTTTATATTTGCTGTAACCACCACCAACAATAAAGTTTACAGCATTTTCTTTATAGTTAGCAGAAAAAGTAGTTCCATAAAAATCATTATCCAACCACCTTCTTCTAATTAAATCTGTAACACCTGTTCCGTTAAAACCAGCCACAATGCCGCTATAATCTGCAGGGTCTTCATCTTCCTTGTATTGCTCAAAAAAACCACGTCCTTTTGTATAGTGTACCGCTAGGTTAGTAGACCAAGTATCAGAAATTTGTTCGTTCCAAAGTAGTTGAAAATGATCTTGCTTGTAATCATCATTTTCATTTTCATAAAATTGAGTAACTCCATTTTCATCTTGGTATGCACCAACCGGGTTGTATGTTCTGTCTTCTTTTAATGTTTCTCTATCTATACCGTCCCAAGATTGATACGTTACTTGTTTACCTCCAAAAAGCAATGCCTTAATTAAGGTATTATCATCTATATAAGCAGCTTGTAAAAAGTACGATTCTAAGTTAGATGAAGCCCTGTCTACATAACCATCTGAAGCTATCCTAGATAATCTACCAGAAATTTCAATATGGTTATTTAACAAACCAGTACTAAACTTTATGTTGTTTTTTAAAGTATTAAAACTACCAATTGATGTAGAAACTTGCCCGTAAGCATCTTCAGAAACGGCATCTGTTAAAATGTTTAAACTAGCTCCAAAAGCACCAGAACCGTTTGTAGATGTACCCACACCTCTTTGCAGCTGTAAATTCTCTGTAGAAGAAGCAAAATCTGGCATATTTACCCAAAAAGTACCGTGAGACTCAGAGTCGTTATAAGGTATACCATTTATGGTAATATTTACACGCGTAGCATCTGTACCACGAACCCTAATTCCTGTGTAACCAACACCAGCACCTGCATCTGAAGTGGTTACTACGGCTGGCAAAAAGTTCATTAAAATTGGAATATCCTGACCAAGGTTACGCGATTTAAATTGTTCTTTTGTTAAATTTGTAAATGTAACAGGAGATTGTGTTGTAACACGTATTCCTGACACCAAAACCTCATCTAAAATCACTTTTTTACCTTCTAAAGTGTCTATTTCCTTTTCTTGAGCTAAACCAGAAAAAGCTAAACCAAAAAAAGCAAAAGTTGCGCCTAAAGTTTTTAAGCTAGGCTGCCTATTATTACTGCTATTTTTGCGTGCAGTAGCATTAAATTTAAAACAGTTTGTTTTCATTCGTAATAGTATTACAAATAAAAGGGGCTGTTATTTTTATTAAATTATATTGATTTTTAAGAGTGGCAAACTCTATTTGTTACTTGCCTTTAAACCTAGCTAACACTAATATTTTGTATTGCTATTACTTCCCTTAGCAGCATTATCTGCTCAGGTTCGTTGGGTATAATCTCAGCCTACATAAATAAGCACCCCTTTGAGATAAGAGCAAATGTATGGCACACTTTCTTGTAATCATAAAAAAAAGTTAATTTTATTAACCTCTGCAACTAAACCTATATTATGAAATTAGAAGTATTTACAGCAAGTTTAAACACATACAACAGCATAATACTAAGACATTTTACACAAAACTTATGTTTTCCTGTATTTGTTAATGAAATTAATAAATACAGAAAACATATAACTATTTAGGTTGGTGAGCAGATTTAAGTAAATCGTTTACTGTTTTTACCGGATTAAAAGTAATACTTGGCACCTCTACAAAAATTGTGTTCCAATATGCCATTGCTCCGTTCCAAAGACCAGGCAACTCTAGGGCTTTTACAGGCCTTCCTTCTTTTGTTTTTTCTGTTATAAATCCTTGCTTTTCATTTACAAAGTCTAACAAATTATATTTTTCTCCTTTGTAATTTTTAACACCACAAACTAAATCTACAGGATTAAAATGTGTTGCATTTTGTAATATTTTGGCTTGGTTGTAATTAGAGGTGTCTATCTGTGCAGATTCAACTATTTGCAAAGACACGTTTTCTTGATAATCTTTAATCCAAAAAGGTCCGCCTCCTGGATCACCTAGATTTTTAACCATACCACAAACCCTTATTGGCCTATTTATATAATCTTTTAAAAGTGCTATTTGATCTTTTTTTCCTAAATGAATAAAACCATTTTTGAACCTGACATTTAGCTCTTCCTTTAAAAATAATCTAATTTCATTAATTAACTCGTCATCAATATCATTATTATCCAAAATTGATGCATATTTAAAAGCTTTGTTCTGTACTTTTAATAAAAAACCTGCTAACATTTTTTTGCTGTTAGCTATCGTTTCTAAATGCTCCTCAACAACTATATTATCTATATTTTTAATAAAAATAACATCTGCTGTTTTATCGTTTAAGTTTTCTATTAAGGCTCCGTGTCCTCCGGGTCTAAATAACAAACTTCCGTTTTTAAGCCTAAAAGGCTTGTTACTCATATCTACAGCAATAGTATCTGTTTCTTTTTTCTGAAAAGAATAGTCCACACTAAAGCTAACTCCTGTTTCTTTATTCACTTTACCCAAGACTTGCTCTTCCTTATCTAAAAACATTTGTTGGTGTTGTTCAGATATTGTAAAGTGTAGTTTTGCTTTATTATCCGTAGCAGCGTATAAAGCGGCTTCTCTCAAATGCTCATAAAAAGGGGTTACAATTTGGTCTTTATAGTTATGAAAAGGCAATAAACCTTTAGGATAAAAACCATAATTTAATTTTTCATCAGAAAGCAACTCACTTACAAAAGCATAAACCTCCTCACCTGTAGAAGAAAAATTAGACCCTATACGCTGTTTTACATCATCATAAAAAGGAAAACTCTTTAACCCTTCTGTAAAAGCCTTAACAGCACCATCTTCTGATGTATTTATATACTCTTGTAATGTTTGTTTTTTAGGGGTATATACTTCTAAAAAAGCAAATAAAGCCTTAAACATACGTGTTGCCGCACCAGAGGCAGGCGTAAATTTCAGCAATTCTTTAGCTGTACGTTCTTTTTCAAATAAAGAAATTAATTGCTGCTCTTCATCTGTTGTAAATTTTAAGATACCATCACCCACAACGGCTGCTTTAGATAAATTTACAAAAGGTATCCCCTCTTTAAAGGTTTCTATTTGACCTAAAACCTTTTCGTTGGTAATTCCTTTTGCTGCAAATTGCTGTAAATCTATATCTGTAAAATTCATCTATTTTTTAATATTTTGTCTATTGCTGCTACTGCTGTAGCTAGTCTTTCTGCCTTACCGCCCCTTAAAGTAATAAAATTCCTGTTATACTTTAGCAATGTTTGCTCAAAAAAATTAAACATTTCTTGGCGCTCTCCTGGCTTATCTCTTAAATCATCTGCCTCCCAAGGAACGTCTATATAGGTTAAAAAGTATAAATCGTACGTATTTTCTAAAGCGTATTTTTCTAAAACAGGATCACAAGTGCCAATGTAATAGGCTTCTGAGTATACTTTTGTCTCTAACAAATCTGTATCACAAATAAGAACATCTGTTGCTTTTTCAGCTAGGCTGTTCTCAATTCTCATTTGTCCTTCTGCAATTGGCAAAAGGTCTTTGGGTTCACAGGTTTTACGTTCGTTGTTCCATTTATCTTGTAAATACTCCCTAGCATACTCTGGGACCCAAACAGAATGGTAATGCCTTGCTAATTGTTCTGACAGCGTTGTTTTACCAGTAGACTCTGGCCCAAACAAAACTACTTTAATAACGTCTGTGGGCTTTTGCCTATACTTTTCTTCCATGCTAAATATCCTAAAATTGCTACTCCTGTAAAAACAAAATATTGTAAGGCCGTAAAAACAAGCCCTTTATAAAGATACAATGGAACAGAAATTATATCTCCTATAATCCAATATATCCAGTTTTCTATCTTCTTTTTCGCCATTAACCACATACCCACAAAGAAAATTGCTGTAGTAAATGTGTCTACATAAGCGGTCCAGCTATTAAATTTATCAAAAAATAAATAAATCAAGGCTACAAACACAACAGTAAATACAAATAAAAATACGGACCATTTTTTATCTTTAACTGTAGTTGTGGT
Source organism: Cellulophaga sp. RHA19 (assembly GCF_002813425.1). NCBI lineage: Bacteria > Pseudomonadati > Bacteroidota > Flavobacteriia > Flavobacteriales > Flavobacteriaceae > Cellulophaga > Cellulophaga sp. RHA19. The sequence goes on along the minus strand of NZ_PHUL01000001.1, from coordinate 1,314,400 downwards.
TATTGGTATAAAATGATTAGCATCTACTTTTCTTGTCCAAATGTACCAACCATAGATACTCATAGAAAAATAATATGCATTTATCATCATATCACCCAACAGTCCATACACTAGTAATATATACACAAAAATAGCGGTGCTAATAATACCTGTTGGAAAAACCAATATGTTTTCTCTTTTAGAGTAAATAACACTTAGCAACCCAAACAAAACACCAATAGATTCTAAAACTATTAAATGTGTTGGCACGCCATTATACTGCGCAAAAATCCAATCAAAAATGTGGCTCATAATCGCTTCTGTCAGATTTTACAATTTTCATAAAAAGCAATCCTTTATCCATTAAATCAAATGCTTCTTTAATTTCTGTGTTTAAGACCTGCATTACCTCATCATAATCTCCGTAAACTTGGGTACTTAATGGGTTTTCTAAAATTGTTAATCCAGATGTTCTTAGTTTTTTAATAAAATTAATTATATGCTCTTCAAACGTATCTTGAAGCGGTGAAAATGTAAGTTCTACAGAAATATTCATTGTAAAATTATTAGTAATAAATTAGTAAGTCTATGTTGTTTTTAATGCATAAACACATGTAAAACCCTCAAATTCTAAAAAAGCTACATTGTAAAATGAAGATGCTCCTTGGTATAAAATCTCTGCTGTTGTTTGCTCATCTGCAAACGTAAAATCTTTTACATTTATATGATGTAAAAAACTTAATCCTTTTTGTGCATAAATTTTATAAAGCGATTCTTTTGCTCCCCAAACTACAGTTAACTTTTGCAGTAAAGCAGATACATTGGCTATGGTTTTATATTCTTCAATTGGAGTAAATTTATGCGCTATTTTTAAAATTTTATCACGCTGCATTTCTATATCAATACCAACCTCTTCTGCCTCACTAATAATAATGCCTGTAAAGTGATGAGAATGTGTTATTGATATAAAATTACCGTCTTTTAGATGTGGTTTTCCTACCTCATCATATCTCAAATCAAAATCTGTATAACCAGCTTGTTTAAGCAAATGCCTAATACTTAAAAAACCTTTTCTATGCATATCAGATTTCATTCCACTTAATCTATTTTGACAATGATCTGTAAGTGTAATTGGATCAGCTAATTCCGCCTCAGACTCTTCTATTTTCCAAATGTAGAGTTTTGTGGTATTGTTTACTGTTATAGTTTTGTAAAGAGGCATAGCATTATTTAAGATATTAGTATCTTTGCACTGCTTAAGGCAAATGAAATAGTATTGGTAAGCGAATTTAACTATTTAAAACGCTACGCCAAAGTGTTTCTTTTTATTAAAAATACGAAAAAAAGAAAAAATGAGCTCAAATACAGTTGCTTACGTACCAAATAAGGTAAAAGATATTTCTCTAGCAGATTGGGGAAGAAAAGAAATTGAATTAGCTGAAGCAGAAATGCCAGGTTTAATGTCTTTAAGAGAAGAGTACAAAGATTCTCAGCCTCTTAAAGGTGCTAGAATTGCAGGTTGCTTGCATATGACAATACAAACTGCCGTTTTAATAGAAACTTTACAAGCTTTAGGAGCAGAGGTTACTTGGAGTTCATGTAACATTTTTTCTACTCAAGACCAAGCTGCCGCTGCAATTGCTGCTGCAGGAACTGCTGTTTATGCTTGGAAAGATATGACAGAAGAAGAGTTTGACTGGTGTATAGAACAAACTTTATTTTTTGGCGAAGATCGCAAGCCTTTAAATATGATATTGGATGATGGTGGAGATTTAACTAATATGGTTTTAGATAAATATCCAGAGTTAGCAGAAGGCATTAATGGTTTATCTGAAGAAACTACAACTGGTGTACACAGACTTTACGAGCGCGTTAAAAATGGTACATTACCAATGCCTGCAATTAACGTAAATGATTCTGTTACTAAATCTAAATTTGATAACAAATACGGTTGTAAAGAATCTGCTGTAGATGCTATACGTAGAGCTACAGATGTTATGTTAGCTGGTAAGCGTGTTGTTGTTTGTGGTTATGGTGATGTTGGTAAAGGTACTGCTGCCTCTTTTAAAGGCGCAGGCTCTATAGTAACAGTTACAGAAATTGATCCAATTTGCGCATTACAAGCTGCAATGGACGGTTTTGAAGTAAAAAGACTAGAGACTGTTGTTGGTAATGCTGACATTATTATTACAACAACTGGTAACAAAGATATTGTACGTGCTGAGCATTTTGAGGCTATGAAAGACAAAACTATTGTTTGTAACATTGGTCACTTTGATAACGAAATCCAAGTTGGATGGTTAAACGAGAAGCACGGCGATACCAAAAACACTATTAAGCCACAGGTTGATAAATACACTATAAACGGTAAAGACATTATTCTTTTAGCAGAAGGTCGTTTGGTAAACTTAGGTTGCGCTACAGGACATCCTAGTTTTGTAATGAGTAACTCTTTTACAAACCAAACTTTAGCTCAAATAGAACTTTGGAACAACAAAGAAGCATACGGAAACGATGTTTATATGCTACCAAAAGCTTTAGATGAAAAAGTAGCCAAATTACACTTAGCTAAAATTGGCGTTGAACTTACTGAGTTAAAAGAAGATCAGGCTAGTTATATTGGTGTAACAGTAGAAGGCCCATACAAGCCAGAACATTACAGATACTAATTTTTTAGCACTATAAAATAACTTAGCTCTTTTCCTATATATAAATCTATTTGGAAAAGAGCTTTTTTATACACAAACCTTACTTACACAATAACAGTAATGAATATTATCTTAACAGGAGCAACAGGCACCTTAGGCTCTAAAGTTTTACACACTCTTTTTGAAACAAAATACAACCAAATTAATAAGGTGTATCTATTGGTTCGTAAAAAAGGTTTAACCGCTCCATTAGAAAGAGTAACTAATATGCTAAAGAGCGAATATGCTCCACAGTTTATAAAAGATAATTTAGAAGCTGTTGTCTCTAAAATTAAGGTTATTGACGCATCAGACATTTTAAAACCAAATACCTATTTAAACCAACAAGAAAAGTATTTTTTTATACACTCCGCTGGCTTTGTAAACTTATCTGTAGACCCTGCGAATAAAGATGAAATTTTTGAAGAAAATTTTAACTTTACCAAGTCTATTTACAACGCATATTTACCATACTTAAAAAAATTTATATACATAAGTACCGCTTTTTCTATTGGTGATTTAGGTGGAATTATAGGTGATGATTATATAAAAATTGAAGGCGGAACCTACCGTAATTTCTACGAAGCTTCTAAACACGCATCAGAAAAATTTTTAACTGAAGCAAGCAAAAAAAACAGCATACCATTACAAATACTAAGACCCAGTGTTCTAGGCGGTAATGCTATGGACAATCCAAGCTACTTCATCTCTAAGTATATGGTGTTTTACCTATTTGCTAAGTTCTTTTACAACACCCCATCAAAGGAGCACATAAGAATTACTGCAAATGCAGATAGCGGACTTAACATTATACCTACAGATTACGCCGCCAAAGTTATTGTGAAGGTTTTTGACACTGATGTAAAACAATTAAATATTGTACACAACAAAGCAACTAACATTAGCAACGGTATTTCTAAAATTTTAGATACGGTAGATTTTACCTCGTACAATATTACACAAGATATTATTACCAAAGCAGCAGGTTTTGAATCTAAATTAGAACAATTTTACTACGAGACTATTGGCGTACACTTAAACCCCTATTTAACGTCTAAACCATATGAATGGGACACATCTTTACTAGAAAGTATTTTACCCATACCTAAATACGACTTAGAGCAATACCTAGCAAATACAGTAGAGTTTGCAAAGCTTAAAAATTTTAGAAACCAGAAATGGTAGTATAACCACACTTAAATTTAAAAAGGGGTAACATTTTATGTTACCCCTTTTTTATTCTTATTTAATATAAAAAACTACTCACCGCTTAAGCTTAATTAAACTTAAAGCACGCAAAAAATCTAATAAATATTAAAAACACAAAAAGCCCTTCCTTGTAAAAGGAAGAGCTATTTATAGAATTTTAAGCTAGTTTCTTAAGCTTCAAATGCCTCTACAGAGACATAAGACTTACCACCTGCTTTTTTCTGAAACTTTACAATACCGTCTACTTTAGCATGTAAAGTATGGTCTTTACCAGCATAAACATTATCTCCTGGATTATGCTTAGTACCACGCTGTCTTACAAGAATATTTCCTGCGATAGCTGCTTGACCACCAAAAATTTTAACTCCTAAACGTTTCGATTCTGATTCTCTACCGTTTTTCGAACTACCAACACCTTTCTTATGTGCCATAATTTCTAGGTTTTATTTTGTTATACTTAAATGATAATGCAATTATGCTTTACCACCGTCTAATTCATCTTGCCATTTCTTTAACTCATCCCATTTACCGTCAGCAGCTAATTTAGCTTGTGCTGGCCACGTATCAGTTACGTGGTTACCACGAACGTCTGCAATGATTTCAGAAATTTTAGCAGCATCAGTTTTTGCTAATTCAGCAAAAGTTGATATTCCTGCCGCAGCTAATGTTTCTGCAATTTTAGGTCCAATTCCTTCAACCTTTTTCAAATCGTCTGCTTTTGCAGATTTCTTTGGTGCAGCTTTTTTAGCTTCTGCTTTAGGAGCAGCTTCTTTCTTTGGTGCAGCTTTCTTTGCACCAGAGGCTAAAATGTTTTCAATAACAATCTCCGTTAAATACTGACGGTGACCATTTTTCACTTTATACCCTTTACGTCTTTTCTTTTTAAAGACGATAACTTTGTCACCTTTAAGGTGCTTCACGACTTTTGCCTCAACAGCGGCTCCGTCTATAGCTGGGGCGCCAATAGTAATGTCCTTTCCATTCTCTAACAAAAGAACGTTATCAAAAGTTACCTTTTGACCTTCTTCAGTTTGTAAACGGTGAACATACACTTTTTGATCTTTCGCAACTTTAAATTGCTGCCCTGCTATCTCTACAATTGCATACATAGCTTGTGTATTAATTAATTATGTTTAATTTAATGAACTTGCCTACCTAAATAAGCGGATGCAAATATACTGCTAATTCCTTAACTTACAAGCTATTTTATAAAAAAAAGACAGCACACTATTAACCTCTAATAATCTCCGTATTTTAAAACTGTTTTTTGCATCTTCTGAAGGCTTTAAAACCAAATATTGAAAGTATTTTCTTCTTTTTTTCTATTTTTTTCATCTAAATATGTAACAAATCCAGTAATTTTAGACTTATGATTTAACTAAATAAAACACTATTAAAAATGAAAAGAAATTTATTCCTATCCGCAACTCTTTTCTGTGCAGCGTTTACGATGCAAGCACAGCAAGTTGCTTTTGAAGAATATGATCTTGATAACGGCATGCACGTTATTTTGCATCAAGACAACACAGCTCCTATTGTAACAACTTCTGTTATGTACCACGTAGGTGCCAAAGATGAAAATCCAGAAAAAACAGGTTTTGCACATTTTTTTGAGCATTTACTTTTTGAAGGAACAAAGAACATAGAGCGTGGCAAGTGGTTTGAAATAGTTTCATCTAACGGAGGAACTAACAATGCAAACACAACACAAGACCGTACATACTACTACGAAGTTTTTCCTTCTAACAAATTAGAATTAGGATTATGGCTAGAATCTGAAAGATTAATGCATCCGGTAATTAATCAAATAGGTGTAGATACACAAAAAGAGGTTGTACAAGAAGAAAAGCGTATGCGTGTAGACAATTCACCTTACGGTAAATTTCAAGAACAAATAGGTATTAACTTATTTAAAAATCACCCTTACAAATGGCAAACTATTGGCTCTTTAGAGCATTTAGCAAATGCTACTTTAGAAGATTTTCAGGATTTTAATAAAATTTACTACGTACCTAATAATGCCGTTTTAGTTATAGCGGGTGATTTTGAAGTTGCTAGCACTAAAAAAATGATTCAAGATTATTTTGGACCTATTCCTAGAGGCAAAGAAATAAAAAGAAACAAGTACACAGAAGAGCCTATAACAAAAACAATTAAGGCTAGCTACAACGACCCTAACATACAAATCCCTGCAATTTTTACTGCTTACAGAACCCCTGCTAACACAGAAAAAGATGCATACGTATTAGATATGATATCTACATACTTAACTAGCGGAAAAAGCTCTAAATTATACAAGAGCTTAGTAGATGACAAAAAAATGGCTTTACAAGTTTTTGCATTCAATAATTCACAGGAAGATTATGGTTCTTACATTATAGGAGCCTTACCTTTAGGAGAAACATCTTTAAATGATTTAATTGCTGAATTTGATAAAGAAATTGCAAAACTACAAACAGAGTTAATTACAGAAAAAGATTATCAAAAATTACAAAATAAGTTCGAGAACAACTTTGTTAACTCTAACAGTGGCGTAGAAGGTATTGCTAACTCTTTAGCAAGAAACTATATGTTGTACGGCGACACAAATTTAATTAATACTGAAATAGAAATCTACAGAGCTATTACCAGAGAAGATATTAAAAATGTAGCCAACAAATACCTTAAGCCTAACCAACGCGTAGAATTAGAATACTTACCTGTTGCAAAACCTGAAAACTAATAAAATGAAAAAAATATATTCTTTACTGGTTATAGCATTAATTGCTTTTAACCTACAAGCACAAGTAGACCGTAGTAAAATGCCAAAGGCAGGACCACTACCAGAAATAAACCTATCTGAACCTCAGCGTTTTGAACTTAAAAACGGACTTAAGGTTATGGTTGTAGAGAACCACAAACTACCACGTGTTTCTGTACAATTAATTATAGATAATGCTCCTGTTGCAGAAGGCAACAAAGCCGGCGTTAGCTCTTTTGTTTCTAGTTTATTAGGTAACGGCTCTAAAACAATTTCTAAAGACGATTTTAATGAGGAGTTAGATTTTATGGGAGCAAGAATGTCTTTTGGATCAGAAAGCGCTTCCGCCTCTTCTTTATCCAAATATTTTCCTAGAATTATAGAGTTAATGGCAGATGCCAGTATTAATCCTAACTTTACACAAGAGGAATTTGACAAAGAGAAAGAAAAGCTTTTAACCGGCTTAAAAGCTGATGAAAAAAATGTTGCTAGTATAGCTAGAAACGTACAAAGCACTTTAGCATACGGACAAAAACATCCATATGGAGAACAAGTAACAGAAAAAACTGTAAACAACATTACACTAAAAGATGTGAAGCAGTTTTACAGTGACTATTTTGTGCCTGCTAATGCATATATGGTTATTATTGGAGATGTAGACTTTAAAGAGGTGAAAAAATTAATAAAGAACAATTTTGTCTCTTGGACAAAAGCAACCCCTCCTTCTTTTTCTTTACCTACTCCAAAAGATGTACAATACACACAAATTAACTTTGTAGACGTACCTAACGCAGTACAATCTGATGTAGCTGTTGAAAATTTAGTACCTCTTAAAAAGAGCGACCCTGACTACCTTGCTGCATTAATGGCAAATCGTATTTTAGGTGGTGGTGGATCTGCTAGGCTATTCTTAAACCTTAGAGAAGATAAAGCATATACTTACGGAGCTTACTCTAGTGTTGGAAACGACAAAAACTCAGTATCTAGATTTAGAGCTTATGCAAGTGTACGTAACGCCGTTACAGATAGCGCTGTAGTAGAAATTTTATCCGAAATTGATAAAATAGCAAACACACCAGTGTCTGAAAAAGAATTAAGCGCTGCAAAAGCTGCATATATAGGAAACTTTATTATGGCACTAGAAAAGCCAAGCACTATGGCTAGCTATGCACTTAACATAGAAACTGAAGGCTTAGACAAAGACTACTACAAAACATACTTAGAAAAAATAAACGCTATTACTGTTGCTGATGTAGAAAATGCAGCTAAAAAGTATTTTAAATCTTCTAATGCACGTATTGTTGTTACCGGAAAAGGAAGTGAAGTTTTAGAAAACTTAGAAAAAGTCACTTTTAAAGGAGAATCTATTCCTGTTAAATATTTTGACAAATACGGAAACGCAGTTGAAAAGCCAAAGTACGACGTTGCTATTCCTGAAGGTGTTGATGCTAATAAAATTTTAGCAGATTATGTAGCTGCAATTGGTGGTAAAGCTAAATTAGAAAGCGTTACATCTTACTACATAAAAGCTAAGGCAACAGTACAAGGACAAGAGTTACTGTTAGAAGTTAAAAAAACTACTAGCAACCAATTTATGCAAAATGTTAGTATGATGGGCAACTCTGTAAGCAAGCAAGTATTAGATGGCGACAGCGGATTTATGGTTATTCAAGGTCGTAAAATGGATTTACAAGAAGCTCAAATAGCTGCTATTAAAGCAGAATCTGCTCCTTTTCCTGAACTTAATTTCCTAAATGGAGGTGCAACATTAACTGGCATAGAAGATTTTGACGGAACCAAAGCCTATGTTATTAAGTTTAATGATACTAAATCTGCTGCTTACAATACCAAAACAGGATTAAAAATTGCAGATATTACAACAACCCCACAAGGTAGCGCTACTATTAGTTACACAGATTACAAAGAAGTGTCTGGAGTACAATTTCCTTTTATCTGGAAACAAGCAATGGGACCACAGAAGTTTGACTTTAACGTAACTGAAATAAAAGTTAACGAAGGTGTTACTGCTGAAGATTTTAAGTAAGTAGTTTTAAATTAACGAAAGAACAAAAAAAAGCCTCCTGAAAATTTAATTTTCAGGGGGCTTTTATATTTTTTTAACACGCCAGAATAGTAACACCTTCTGTAAACCCGACTAGTCTTCTTCTTTTTTATTTTTAGACACTACAAAAAACCAATGTAAGTATGCTATAATCATATAACCTGTTACCATAAAGTAAAATTGCCACTCCTCTATTATTTTAGCATAACTTAAATAACACAATATTAACATAGCTATAATCTCAAAATAGAGTAATGTTTTGGGTCTTGATTTTTTCATAATACATTTTACATTTAAACCATATTTTCAGCTACACTCATTAATAACTACTTTTAATTCTAGAGAAATTTACAAAAAAATATTTGTCAACGTAAACCACAAAGCCATTCAACATTATTTAGACAGCTTTTTTTATGATTTTATTTAGAATATGATTTTATATTTTAAGAACTAAAAAATTAAAAATTAGTACTTTTACAACTTATTATAACACCTATTTAGATGAAACTTATAAAAAATATTAGTCTAGCTCTTGTTGCCTCTTTAACATTATTTGCATCTTGTAAAGAAAATAAGAAAGAGCCAGAAGTTGTTACCGTTAATAATACAGTTGCAAAAGAGAAAACAAAAGTATTTGCTGAAAATGCTGAGTTTAGCAAAGCTGAATTTACAATTAAAGGAATGACGTGCCAAATTGGATGCGCCGCTACAATTGAAAAAAAATTAGCTAAAATGGAAGGCGTAAAATCTGCCACTGTTTCTTTTGATAAAGAACTTGCTATTGTAGAATATGATAAAAATTCTGTTTCTACAGAAGATTTAACTAAAACAGTAACATCTGCAGCTTCTGGAGATATTTATACTGTTGAAAATATGCAAGCAGCAGAATAAAGAAAACACCCTTATAATAATATTTAAAAAAGCCAATATCTACCAGTAGACATTGGCTTTTTTGAATTTGTAAGCTTTAAATACACGTTAATTTTCCCAACGTAATGTTTCCATAATTTTTCTAATATCTTCTTGCAAATAAACAGCAGCAGGCAAAATAGAATCATAATTAGGTTTAACAGAAAAATACAAAGAACCTGTTAAAAAATGCTCCGTACTATCTGTTACATAAAACTGAGATTGTGATGCTGCATCTCCTTTTACATCGTAAAACATACCGTAAACCTTTGCCTCTTCATTAACAAAAGGCTGTTCTAATATATTATCTGCTTTTGCCGCATGCTCATAAGAAAGTTTTTGTGCATCAGATAATAATTGGTTTAAATTACCAGCTACAGGTTTATAACTTAAAAATATAGAGCCATTCATTCTTGGGTACCCTACAGTAACCGCACTCTCATTCTTCTTATTTATTTTTGCTAACGCATTGTAATCAAAAGAATATTTGCTTGCAACAAAATTCACAGTAGTACTGTCCGGATACTCCAACCTTAGCATTGCCTTTGGTTTTGGCAAAGTATCTTCTTTACAACTTACCACCAAAGCACTAAAAATCACTATTAAAAAAATATATTTACGCATCATTTGGCAACATTACTTTTATTTGTTTTAACCTTTTTTTATCTAAACTCTCTACCACAAACTGATAATCTTTAAATAAAACTTTTTCTCCTCGTTTAGGAAAACTGCCCGCTATTTCTAACACAAACCCAGCAATAGTTTCAGACTCTCCCTTTTGCTCTTCAAAAGCATCTTCATCTTCAGTTATACGTGCTACACGATAAAACTCTTTTAAAGTTGTTTTACCATCAAACACAAAGGTTAAGTCATCAATTTTAGAAAACACTAAATCTTCATCATCAAATTCATCACTTATATCACCAACTATCTCTTCAATAATATCTTCTAAAGTAACAATACCAGAAGTACCACCATACTCATCTACAACAACCGCTAAATGGTTTTTCTTTTCTTGAAATTCTTTTAGCAAATCATCTAATTTTTTATTTTCTGGCACAAAATAAGGCTCTCTTAATAAGCTTACCCAGTTAAATGTTTTTCTATCTATATAAGGTAGTAAATCCTTAACATAAAGCACACCTTTTACATTATCTACATTTTCTTCAAAAACCGGAATTCTAGAATATCCTTTCTGCTTAATTTCAGCAACAACTTCTAAAAATTTAAGCTCTGCGTCCAAGGCAAAAATATCTATTCTAGGCCTCATTACTTGCTTAGTATCTGTATTACCAAAAGACACTATACCTTCTAAAATTTTCTGCTCCTCCTTAGTCGTATCATCTTCAGATGTCATTTCTAAAGCTTGCGACAAATGATCTACACTTAAACTAGATTTTTGTTTTCCTAATTTATTATGCAAATACAAGGTTACAGATCTCATTGGCGAGCTTAAAGGTGTAAAAACTACATCTAAAAAGCGCAAAGGAAATGCCATAAAATAAGAAAACTGAACCCTATTTCTGTTTGCATATACCTTAGGCATAATTTCCCCAAACATTAAAATTAGAAAAGTAGCCAAAACAACTTCTAACAAAAAGCGAACTGAAATAACATCTAAAAACTTATATGTTATGCTAGAAAAAATAACATCTCCAATGGCACTAAATAATAAAACAATGCCAATATTTATTGCATTATTAGCAATTAAAATAGTTGCTAGCAATTTTTTAGGTTTTTGCAATAACTTTATTACAGATTCTCCTTTTGCAGATTTCTCTTCTCCAATAGCATTAATGTCTGTTGCAGACATACCAAAAAATGCAACCTCTGCACCAGAAATTAAGGCAGACAACAGCAATAGCACAACTAGCACAATAAACTTAGTTATTAAGGCGCCATCAAAAACAGTTGCGTTTAGCAGTAAAATAAGGGGGTCAGGGTCCAATAATTATAATTTAGTTGTATTAAAACGGTAAATCGTCATCTTCTACAGGCTCACTAGGAGCTGCAGTATTTTGTTGCACAGGAGCACTTTGTTGTGGCGCAGCTTGACTTTGCTGTTGCTGAGCTGGTTGTGCAGAATTATTTTGCGCATTATTCATACTCTCTTGCTTAGTAGATAAAAATGTAAAATCTTGCACGTGTACCTCTGTTGCATAACGCGTAGTACCATCTTCCGCTTGCCATTGACGGTTTTTTAATCTTCCCTCAACGTATATTTTATCTCCCTTGCTTAAATACTTTTCGCATATTTCTGCGGCTTTATTACGCACTACAACATTGTGCCAATCTGTATTTGTAACACGCTCTCCTGTTTGCTTATTTGTATAAGACTCATTAGTTGCAATAGGAAATCTTCCTATACAGTTTCCTCCTTCAAAATAGTGCATTTTTACTGCATCTCCTAAATGCCCAATTAGCATCACTTTGTTTAACGTACCACTCATAATTTTGTTATATTAAAATCAAAAATACAAAAATTTACAATGTTTTTATGTAGTCTGCTATTAAAACAGGTACAGGATATTTTTCTAATTCAGAAAAAGGAATTCCTTCTTCTAAAACAGCATCTGTATGAAGCACCCAAAAGTGTGTATGTAAATGCTGATGCGATAGTTTATGCACAATTGCTACCTTATTATATAAGGTAACACTATTTACATCTATTTTAGGCAATACCTTATTATATAACTCTAATATTGTATCCTCATTAACCTCCTCCTCCAACAAAGGAAATTGATATAAATTTTGCCATATTCCTTTACCTGTACGCTGCTGCAATAAAGTATTGCCTACAGCATCAACCACAACCAAATAATTAAAGTTTCTCTTTTTAACTTTAATCTTTTTTAGTTTAACTGGCAAAGTAGCTATTAAGTTTTTCTCTAATGCAACGCAACTATCATTTAAAGGACATATTTTACAATCTGGATTTTTAGGCACACATTGGATTGCTCCAAATTCCATTATACCTTGATTGTAATCTCTAATATTAGAGGAATGCATTACTTCTGTAGCCAACGTTTTAAAATATTTAACCCCCTCCGTACTATTAATAGGTAAATCTATACCGTAATATCTAGACAAAACTCTGTACACATTACCATCTACAACTGCTTGTTGCTCATTAAAAGAAATAGATGCAATAGCACTGGCAGTATAATCACCCACTCCTTTTAGTTTTACCAACTCCTTATATGTATTAGGAAACTCGCCATTTAAATTATTTACAATGTGTTTTGCCGTAAAATGAAGGTTCCTTGCCCTTGAATAATACCCCAAACCTTGCCATAATTTTAAAACTTTTTCCTCTGAAGCATTAGCTAAATCAAAAATTGTGGGAAAATGTTTTTCAAAACTTAAATAATAAGACGTACCTTGAGCAACTCTTGTTTGTTGAAGCATAATTTCTGAAAGCCATATTTTATAAGGGTTTACAGTGCTTCGCCAAGGTAAAGAGCGTTTATTTAAGGCGTACCAATCAAGAATTTTTTGGGAAAAAGTCATCAAATAAATAATAATAAACAAAAGTACAGGTTTATATACTTAAAATTAAGTCTATTAACGTAAAAGAATAAATTTAATTTATATATTTGCAACCCGAAAAAACAAGGACATAATATATACTGACAATGACGAAAGCAGATATCGTATCGAAAATCTCAGATAAACTGGGTATTGAAAAAGGAGATGTACAGGCTACTGTTGAAACTTTTATGGAAGAGGTTAAAACTTCATTAGAGAATGGAGATAATGTTTACCTAAGAGGTTTTGGTAGTTTTATTATTAAAACAAGAGCAGAAAAAACTGGTAGAAATATTTCAAAAAACACTACCATTAAAATACCAGCTCATAACATCCCTGCATTTAAGCCTGCAAAGGTTTTTGTTGAAGGTGTAAAGAGCAACGTACAAGTAAAATAAAACATAATATTAATTAAAAAGTAGATTTTATGCCTAGTGGTAAGAAAAGAAAAAGACATAAGGTAGCTACTCACAAGCGCAAGAAGCGTAGAAGAGCTAACCGACACAAGAAAAAGTAGTTGTTAACAACTACTTTTTCGTTTTAAAAACGTTCATTGACATAGAGATTCTAACGAAAGAATTTCAGCGGGTAAATTTTACCCGCACAACTATTGTTTAATCCATTTAACTTGCTTAATTATTAGGCAGAGTTAAATAAAAATTGATTCAGGTGAATAAAGAATTAATCGTAAGATCTGGTTCTAACGCTGTCGATTTTGCCTTAACTAAGGACGGAAAACTAATAGAACTTCACAAAGAAGAGGACAATAACAATTTTTCTGTTGGCGATATATTTCTTGCCAAAATAAGAAAACCTGTTACTGGCCTTAACGCTGCATTTGTAGATGTTGGTTATGAAAAAGATGCATTTTTGCATTATCATGACCTTGGTCCGCAGTTATCTTCTATGCTGAAATTCGTAAAGGGAGCAAGTACTGGAAAATTAAAAGATTTTTCATTAAAAGACTTCCCTTTTGAAAAAGATATTGATAAAGACGGTAGCATTAACGATGCTATTAAATCTAATCAATCCTTATTAGTACAAATTGTAAAAGAACCTATCTCTACCAAAGGACCACGAATTAGCTCCGAGCTTTCATTAGCAGGACGTTATGTGGTTATGGTACCATTTTCAGACAGAGTTTCTGTTTCTCAAAAAATAGAAAGCAAAGAAGAAAAAGAGAGGTTAAAAAGACTTGTAAGAAGCATAAAACCAAAAGGTTTTGGTGTAATTATAAGAACCGTTGCCGAAGGCAAAAAAGTTGCAGAGCTAGACAAGGATCTAGAAAACTTACTGGACAAATGGACAGTAATGTGTAAAAAATTGTATAAAGCACCTCACCCATCTAAAGTATTAGTAGAGCTAAACAGAGCATCATCTATACTTAGAGACGTATTTAACGACACCTTTACAGGAATACATGTTGATGATACAACGCTTTACAATGAAATAAAAGATTATGTGCAGGAAATTGCACCAAAGAAAGAATCTATTGTAAAATTATATGAGTCTTCCGTACCAATTTTTGAAAAATTTGGAATAGAAAGACAAATTAAAACTTCATTTGGTAGAACTGCCTCTATGAGTAAAGGCGCCTATTTAATAATAGAACATACTGAAGCCCTACACGTTATAGATGTTAACAGTGGTAACAGATCTAATAAGGCAAAAAACCAAGAAGATACAGCATTAGAGGTAAATATGATTTCTGCTACAGAAATAGCCAGACAATTACGCTTACGCGATATGGGAGGTATTATTGTTGTAGATTTTATAGATATGGGCAAGCCAGATCATAGAAAAAAACTTTTTGATCATCTACGTGATGAAATGAAAGATGACAGAGCTAAGCATAAAATTTTACCACCAAGTAAATTTGGACTTATTCAAATAACAAGACAAAGAGTAAGACCAGAAAGGAACATTAAAACAATGGAGAAAAACCCTAGCGGCGTAAATGGCGCAGAGGTAGAAGCTCCTATAGTTTTAATAGATAAGATTAAATCCGATTTAGAAAAACTACTAAACGGCCCTGCAAAAGACAACGATGTTATTCTACACATACACCCGTTTATTGCAGCATATCTTACAAAAGGATTACAATCCATTCGTTTCAAGTGGTTTATGGAATATAAAAAATGGGTTAAAGTGCAGCCTAGAGACGCATATACGTATCTAGAATATCGCTTTAAAAACAAAAAAGGTAAAACCATATATTAAAATATACCTTTACTTAAAAAACGGTTTGTTATATAGATCTTCTCAAAACCAAAAGAGCTATATAAAAAATAAGCAAAAAGCGACCTCAGCAATGTGGTCGCTTTTTTTTGTTTACGTACATTTGTAATATGAGTCTACAACCCTCTTACACTATTAAAGAAGCAACTAAAAAATTAGAGCAGTACTGCGCATACCAAGAACGTTGCCACAAAGAAGTTGCCAAAAAACTAAAAGATATGGGGATGATTACAGATGCTAGAGATGTTATAATTACTCATTTAATTAAAGAAAACTACTTAAACGAAGAGCGTTTTGCTCAAAGTTTTGCTCGTGGAAAATTTAATATTAAAAAATGGGGCAAAAATAGAATTGTAAACGAACTAAAGTTTAGAGACATATCTATTTACAATATTAAAACAGCTTTAAAAGAAATAGAAGACAATAAATACACAGAGACATTAGATGCACTTGCCACTAAAAGAGCTAATGAAGTTAAAGAAACCAATGTATTTAAAAAAAGAAAAAAAATAGCAGACTATTTACTATACAGAGGCTGGGAAAGTCATTTGGTTTACGAAAAAGTAAAAGAACTTACTCCTACCAATTAAATAACACATTACTTTAATGCCTTATTTGTATCTATTATAGATTTATTATTTTTCCAATCTATCCATTTTTGACCTTTAATTCTACGCATTAGATTATCATAATTACGCATTATAAAGACATTGTAGAGCGCTTTACTTAAGTTTTTAGGGTTACGCGCTATTGCCCGCAAACTCATAGAAAAACCTGGCGTAATATACTTCATATAATGCCAATAGCCCTCTGGCATATATAGCACTTCTCCGTGTTGCAATGTTGTTTTAAAGCCTTTAGCATTTTTTAGTGCTGGCCATTTACTATAATCTGGGTCAGAAAAATTTATACTCTCGTTTGTAATTAAAGAATGTGGCACTTTATATAAGTGTTTATTCTGAGACTGATCAAAAAGAACCACCTCTTTATCTCCTTCAAAATGAAAATGAAAAATATTAGCTAAATCAATATCATAATGCATAAATGTATGAGAATCTCTACCGCCAAAAAATAACATAGGAAGACTTTTCATTAATCGTAAGCCAAAGTCCGGATACGTAAAATCTTTTTGTAAATGAGGAACTTCCTTTAAGATATTCCACAAGAAGATACGGAATTTAGTAGGCTCTTTTTTAAGCAAATCTATATAATCTGCCATTTTCATTGTGGCGTGTGGCTCATTAAAACCATCTTTATAATCTACAGGTCTATCATCATAAAGCGGTACAAGTTTATCTCCCGCTACAGTTTTCATATATTCTAAATTCCATTTAGAATACGCAGGCCACTCTTCAATAAAACGTTCAACAACTACTGGTTTTTGAGGCTTAAAAAAGTGGTTTATAAAATCTTCTTTGGTAATGGTTTTTACCCTTGGAATATCTTGTAACTGCAATAGAAATTATATTAAATAATAGATAAAAATAAAAAATACGATTTAAATAATTCTTAAAATCATTTAAAAACCTAGAATAATTAAGAAACCGCTATCTAATTATAAAATTAAATAGCGGCTTTATATAACTTGATGTTTTTATTATTTTGTAAGCTTTGCTTTTTCTTTAGCAGCCTCGTTACGTTCTATTTTATGACCCGGTCTAGACCATTTTGGTTTTTCACCTAAATTTTGATACTCAGAATCCTGAGCTTCTACTGTTTTTGGTTGAGAAACTTTAGTAAATGGTTTTTGCGGATTTAAACCTAACATCTTAAACATTTCCATATCCTCGTTTACATCTGGATTAGGAGTAGTTAATAATTTATCTCCTGCAAAGATTGAGTTGGCACCTGCAAAGAAACACATTGCTTGCCCTTCTCTACTCATTTGCGTACGCCCTGCAGATAACCTAACCTGAGTATTTGGCATAACAATACGTGTGGTTGCAACCATACGCACCATATCCCAAATAGATACCGGCTCTATATCCTCCATTGGTGTACCTTCTACAGCTACTAATGCATTAATTGGCACAGATTCTGGTTGCGGACTTAAAGTAGATAATGCAACTAACATACCTGCTCTATCTTCTAAAGCTTCGCCCATACCAATAATACCACCACTACAAACAGTAACATTGGTTTTACGTACATTTTCAATAGTATCTAATCTATCTTCAAAAGCACGAGTAGAAATTACATCTTTGTAATAATCTTCAGATGTATCTAAGTTATGGTTATAAGCATACAAACCAGCTTCAGCTAATCTTTGCGCTTGGTTTTCAGTAATCATACCAAGTGTACAACAAACCTCCATATCTAGTTTGTTTATTGTACGTACCATTTCTAATACTTGGTCAAATTCTGGTCCGTCTTTAACATTACGCCAAGCTGCCCCCATACAAACTCTAGAACTTCCAGAAGATTTTGCACGTAAAGCTTGTGCTTTTACTTGTTGCACAGACATTAAATCATTGCCTTCTACATCTGTATGATACCTAGCTGCTTGTGGGCAGTACCCACAATCTTCAGGACAACCACCTGTTTTTATAGATAACAAAGTAGATACTTGTACTGTGTTAGGATCGTGTTCTTGTCTATGAATTGTTGCTGCCTCATACAGTAAATCCATTAACGGTTTATTATATATATCTAAAATTTCTTGCTTGCTCCAGTTGTGTCTTACTTCGCTCATACGATTATTTTAAATCAGTTGTCAAAAATAGCCTATTTAGTAATTAAATCCCAATAAAGGTTTTTAAATAACAAAATGAACCAAAAGATATAATCTAATGGTTCATTTTACATATAAATATCAAAAAACGTTTTTTATTTATTTTCGTCTTTTTTAGATGATTTCTCTTCTACATCTACTGCCTCTACATCTTTACCTTTTAAATACTCTGGTAATTGCATACCAGCCATATTAAACATTTCTTGTAGTGGTGGTACAGATTTGTACATACCAGAAATAAAGTTAGCTGTAGAACCTTTACCATCTGCAGTTTTTGCTCCAGAATCCCAAACAGTAACCTTATCAATTTTAATATTTTTAATAGCTTCTGCTTGTGTTTTAACCAATTCTGGTAACTTATCTGCCACTAATAATAATACTGCATCTTTAGGATTGTCTCCCGCAGCTTTTACAATTTCATCTAAACCTTGTGCTTGCTTAGTTAAAACCTCTAAAATACCTTGTGCTTCTGCTTGCGCTTTAAATAAGATTGCATCTGCTTCACCTTTTGCTAAACGTCTTGTACGCTCTGCATCTGCTTCTGCATCTATCTCTACTTTTTTCTTATCTATCTCTGCAGGTACAACTATATCTGCCATTTGTGAACTACGCACACGTTCTGCTCTTGCAAGTTCCGCATCTTTTTCTGCCGCATAAGATTCTTCTAATGCTTTTGCAGATTGTACTTTTTCTGATGCAATTGCCGTACGCTCTGCTTCTGCTTCTCTTTGACGACGTAAAGAATCTGAATTTGCAACATTAATTTTTGCAATGTTTTCACCTTCTACAGCTTGTGCATTTGCTGCTGCTACTTGTGTACGCTCATCTTGTAATGCGTTAGCTTCACCAATAGAACCATCTCTTGTTTTCTCTGCTACAGATTTACGCGCTGCATTAATTGCGTGTGCAGCAGCTTCTTTACCTAAAGCTTCAATATATCCAGACTCATCAACAATATCTGTAATATTTACGTTGATTAATTTTAAACCAACCTTTTTTAATTCCGTTTCTACACTCTGAGATATGTTAGTTAAAAATTTATCTCTATCGTTGTTAATTTCTTCAATATCCATAGAAGCAACTACCAAACGTAATTGTCCAAAAATAATTTCTTGTGCTAAATCTTGAATTTGACTCTGACCTAATCCTAATAAACGCTCTGCAGCATTTTGCATAACTCCAGGCTCTGTAGATATACCAATTGTAAATCTTGAAGGTACGTTTACACGTATATTTTGCTTACTTAATGCATTTACTAGGTTAACCTCTATAGATATAGGTGTTAAATCTAAAAATTCATAATCTTGTACAACTGGCCAAATAAAAGCGGCTCCACCGTGTATACATTTGGCCGAATTTCCTCCGCCCACTTTACCGTACACAACTAAAATCCTGTCTGAAGGACATCGTTTGTATCTACGTATAAACGAGATCACAATTATAAAAAAGAACAAAATGGCTACTGCAATACCAATTAAACTGGCATTACCGCCCAACTGTAGGGGTACTAAAATCATATGGTTATTTATTTAATAATTTAACAATTAAAATTCCGTTATCTGTAATGTCTTCTACTTTAACAACATTACCCTGTGTAAGATTCACAGTTTCATCTGTAAGTGCTTCTAGCTCGCGCAAAGACCCTTGCACTGTTATACTTACTTTACCTATAAAACTTCTGTTTGCACCTATAGTCAAGTACACTTCTCCAACTTGACCTAAAGCATTTTTTAAGCGTAGTGTTCCGCTACTTTGCAATTTACTTAGGTAATAAAATAATGCCGCCATAGACAGCATCATTAATAAACCACAAATAACAGAAATTAGTATCGTTAGCACATTAGAAAAGCCTGCTTCTATACAAGCAATGCCTGTCCATCCAAAAATGGCAAAAAATCCTGATAAGTTTTTAATAGATAAAAATTGAAATCCAATTCCCGAATCACCTTCTATTTCTGCATCTACATCACCGTCTACACCATCTACATCACCACCAATTAAGGTTAGCAATAAAAAGACAATCATTACCACAGAGCCAATTAAGGCAATACTCCAGTACACTTTTGGAAACAACTCTAAGCTTGCATACCATTCTCCCATAAATAAAAATTTAGTTTGGTTTGTGAAAGATAATAAAATACAACTTAGCTAATGACTAGTTTTAAAAAGTTTTTTGCAATAAAATACTTACAGCGTTACCACCAAAGCCAACAGCGTTTATTAGCACCTTTTTTATACTCTTTGGAGTTTCTGCATAGTTTACAAAAGGAACTTTTATAAATTCTTGTTTTTGCAACATTGCTATTGCTAGCTCTATACTTAACATCCCTGAAGCGCCAAAAGAATGACCTATCTTCCACTTATTTGTAGTTAAAGAAGGTATTTTGTTACAAAAAACTTTATGTATTGCTTCAATTTCTGACAAATCTCCTTTAATTGTGCCTGGCGCATGCATTACAATAACGTCCACATCGTCCAGATTTACTCCTTCTAAAGCCATTTTCATAGAACGTTGAAAACATACAGCATCAGAAGAAATAGAAATATTATGTTTTAAAACTTCTGTAGCATAACCAACACCTATAATTTCCGCTAGGGCATTTTCTTTATTCCCGTTCTCTATACCAATTACCGCAGCTCCTTCTCCCAAAACCATAGTATTTTGGTCTTTTGTTACATCAAAAGCTTTACAAGGATATGCTTCTGTACCTCTTGCATAAATTTTTAAAGCTTTCATTTGCGCAATGGTAAAAGGCGTTAAAGGAGCCTCACTACCACCTACTAAAAATTTATTTGCCATTCCGCTTTTTACCCAAGCAACACCATTTAATAACGAATGTAATGCTGTAGAACAAGTAATAGAGTGTGATATTTCCGGACCCTGCGTTTGCAAATCATGAGCAACCCAAGAAGAAATATTACCCAATGTAGTTGTTGGTGATGATAGGGTTGATGCTTTATCTTTTTCTAAAAACTCTGTATGATATTTTTCAAACAAAGCTGTAGCTCCGCGTGAAGATCCAAAGTTTACACCAAAATTATCTTTTGAACTCCAACCGGCTTGCTTTAGTGCTTTTCTTGAAGCATACATAGCAAACAATACAGTATCATCTAAACTTTTATACTTTAAGTCAGAGTTTTTTAAAGCTTCTATTTCTTGCTTGGCATCATCATTTAAGCCAGCAACCCAACTTTTTTGACTGCCTATATTTTTTTCTTCTAATAAATGCGCATCGTTTTTATAACTCTCCCAAACTTTATCTAAAGAAGTTCCTAAAGGAGAAATAGATGCCAGTGCCGTAATGTAAATACTCATACTTAAACTATTTCTAGTGCTTCTTTAATTGAGTTGTATATTTTTTGAAGTTGCTCATCTGTAGTTACAAAAGGCGCCAAAATGTAAATTGTATTTCCTAACGGACGTAAAAACACTCCAGAATCCATAAAATGCTTAAATAATTTATCTCTTAAATTACCGTAGCGCTCCATTTTTATATTAAGATCTAATGCATAAATAACACCCAACTGTCTTGTTGTTGCAACTTTAGGATGATTTTTAACCTCTTCATTAAATTGCTTATGGGAAGCTATAATTCTAGCAATATTATCTTGCATTTCTGCAGACTTAAGCAACTCTAAACCTGCTAACGCAGCAGTACAAGCCAAAGGATTTGCAGTGTATGTATGCCCGTGAAATAATCCTTTAGAAATATCATCATCATAAAAAGCATCATAAACTTGTTGCGTACAACTAGTAGCTGCCATTGGGACCAAACCTGCCGTTAATGCCTTAGACATACATATAACATCTGGCTTTACATCCATATAATCAGAAGCAAAAAACTCACCTGTTTTACCAAAGCTAGTCATTACCTCATCTGCAACTAAAAGAACATTATGTTTTTTTAAGGCTGATAAAATTTTATTTAAACCTTCTACATTATGCATTTTCATTGCTGCTGCTCCTTGTACAAGAGGCTCATACACAAAACCTGCAATAGCTTTAGTACTAACCAAATCTTCAATTTGCAATAAAATAGCTTCTATATTTTCTTCTGTGGGTACAGGAATACGCTCTACATCTATAAAAAAATCTTCAAAAGGACCGTTATAAACAGATAAACTAGACACAGACATTGCACCAAACGTGTCGCCATGAAATCCGTCTTCAAAAGCTAACATTACATTACGCTTTTCGCCTTTATTAAAATGATATTGCAATGCCATTTTAATTCCTATTTCTACCGAAGTAGAACCGTTATCTGAGAAAAATAACTTCTGCTGATTGTTTGGCAATATTTTTATTAACTCTTCAGACAGTTCTATAGCTGGTTTATGCGTAAAACCACTAAACACAACCTGGTCTAACTGTTGCATTTGCGCCTGAACTTTTCCTAAAATATAATCATTACAATGTCCGTATACAGAGGTATACCATGAAGATATTCCGTCTATATAATCTTTTCCTTTATCATCAGTTAACACTGCCCCTTTAGCCTTTACAATTGGCAACATTGCGCTATGTAATTTATGCTGGGTTAACGGGTGCCACAAGTGTTTTTTATCTCTCTCTGTAAGATTCATAAGCTGTATACCATCCTATAGTATTAGGATTTATGGCATTTAATTTATTAGTAGATTTCTAAAATGTGTTTTTGCAATATTTTACACCACACAAATAGCTATTATTTTTTGGCAAATATACAAACCAGCCTAGATTTTATAGGTTATCTCTAAACAAATCTGCGTATTCTTTTATCACATTTTTATCAAAATATGGTTCTTCTTCTATACGGCCTATAAGTTTTGCATTTGTTTTAGATAATATAATACTTTCTGTTGTTTTGTGTTCTTCTCCACTAAAAATTATAGACACTTTAAAACCACGCTCTTCTAAATAATTTACCGTTAATAAAGTATGATTTATACTGCCTAAATAATGTCTAGAAACCACTACAACTTGGTAACTAGGATCTATAATATCTAATATGGTATCATTATTATTTAAAGGAACTAATAAACCACCTGCGCCTTCTATAACCAGGTGATTACTTGTTTTTGGCGCCACTATTTTATCTACCTCTATTACTACACCGTCTATTTCTGCCGCCGCATGCGGACTCATAGGTGTTTGCAAAGCGTAACTATTTTTATGTATTACCGTTTTAGAGTTAGAAATAAAATCTGCTATTTTATGACTGTCTGACGTATCTAAATCTCCTGCCTGTATTGGCTTCCAGTAATCTGCCTCTAATGCTTCAGTTAATATTGCAGAAGCAACCGTTTTACCAACTTCTGTAGATATACCAGTTACAAATATTTGTTTTGTTTTCATCTTATCACTTATTTAAGAAACTATATTGCAGTTAAAACAACGAAACTTTCGTTTTTCAAAAAAAGGAAACAATTTGTAAAAAATTCCCTTTCCAGAATAATAGCCTTCTAACTTTTCTGCCTTGCAATTTGGGCATGCTAAAGGTTTTCCGTCATCATCTACTGCATAGCTTCTAATTTCATTATAAATTTCTATTGCTTTGTCCTTATCTTCATCTAAAACCAAAAGTTTTATTCCGCCAATTGCGTTGCTAATTAATGGGTCTGAATTTACCGTGTTTTCATCTTTTAAAAACACCTCAATACCTTCTGACTCTAGCTTGCCTTTTATAATAACTGTATCTGCCAAATACTCAAATGCGGCTAACTTGTAAAATTTCTGACTCATTCTTTTATATGATTACACAAAACGGTTATTACTTTTTCTATTTCTTTTGGTGTATTGTATGCATGCAAGCAAAAACGCAATCGCTCTTCTCCTCTTGGTACTGTTGGCGATAATATAGCTTTTACATTAAACCCATTTTCTTCAAGCTTTTTCGCAATACTTTTTACTTTATTATTTCCTGATATTAAACAACATTGTATTGCCGAATTGCTTGGTATAAAATATTCTTTTAACCCGCGTTGATCAACTTCATTTTTAAAAAACTGAATAGCACTCTGCAGAAGTTGCTGCTGCATTTTACCTTCTTTACTTTCTAAAAAATAGTACGACTGCAAAATTGAAGCTACACTATGCGGCGCTAAAGCTGTTGTATATATAAAGCTACGAGAAAAATTAACCAAATAGTTTTTTAGCTCTACACTACCCAATATAGCTGCACCGTGACAACCTAATGCCTTACCAAAAGTTATAATACGTGCAAAAACTAAGTCTACTAATTGTAATTCTTGCACTAAACCCTGACCTAAATCACTAAAAACACCAACAGCGTGTGCTTCATCTACCACAAAAAATAGTTTATATTCTTTACAGAATAATGCCATTTCTTTTAAGTTTGGAGAATCGCCATCCATAGAAAAAACAGATTCTGTTACTACGTAAGTAGCAGTTTCATCATCTTTTATTATAGCCGAATGCCTTTCAACTAATTTTTCTAAGTCGGACAGGCTATTATGCTTAAACTTATAACTCTTAGCATTACTCATAGCAATACCGTCTCTTATACTTGCGTGTATATATTCGTCATAAAAAACCAAATCTCCGCGTTGAGGAACACAACTAAAAAAACCAATATTAGCATCATAACCAGAGTTGTATACTATTGCTGCTTTAGATTGATGAAATAATGCCAATTTAGACTCTAACTCATCGTATAAATTATGATTCCCAGAAAGCAACCTAGAACCTGTTGCTCCGTTTTTTAAAAAATTATGGTTTATTAAATATTGATGCGTAGCGTTAAAGATTATAGCATTGCCAGAAAAACCTAAATAATCGTTAGAAGAAAAATCTACCAATTGTTTAAACACAGGTAATGTACGCAAAGACATATTCTGTTGTCGTTCTTCTAATTTTTTCTGAAGTTTTTGTGGTAGCATTTGGCAAAGATACAAAGAGATGGATTTTAATTGAAGCTAAAAAAAGTATTAGAAACTAGCAATTGTTATATTAACAACAAATTGAAAAAAAACAACTACCATCAGATATTTTAGAATATGTAAAAGAAAAAGAATAAATTTAACTCACTAACGTTTTATATAAACATTAGTTAAATTAAATAAACTCAAAATAATGAAAACCCTATTTTTAACATTCCTACTTATTATTTCTACTTATGCAAGCGCACAAGAACTAAACAACGACATTAAAAGTGCTTTAGAAAGCGATAATGTTACCGCTCTTAAAAAACACATAACAACCAAAGAAATTAATAACTGCTTTAAGTTTGAAGAGTCTGAATACACTTTGTTAACACTTTCTATAAAACTTAACGCGAAATCTTGTTTTGCAGAACTAATAGCACAAAGTGCTAACGTAGAAAAAACGTGCAACAACAAAACCCCTCTTATGTATACTGCCAAATACAACAGATTAGCAATGGCAAAAAAACTTGTTAAAGCAGGTGCAGAGATTACACTTAGAAACAATGATAAACAGTCTGCTTTAGATTTTGCTAAAAAATATGAGAGAAAAGAGTTTATAGAATACATAAAATCTTTTAATCAATAAAAAATACGCTAACCGCAAAGCACTAATTAATTAAGAACACTATGCGAAAACTACTTTTAAGCCTTGGCTTTATGCTTGCCATAGGTGCTATAAACGCACAAGAAGCATATAAATTTACAGATGTTATAGATTTAGACGCAACACCTGTTATTAGTCAAGGAGCTACGGGCACATGTTGGAGTTTTTCTACTTCTTCATTTTTAGAATCGGAAATTATACGACTTACCGGAAAGCAAATAGATTTGTCTGAGATGTACACTGTGCGTAATACTTATCCTAAAAAAGCAGAAAACTTTGTGATGCGACAAGGTAAAGCTCAGTTTAGCGAAGGTGGACTAGCACATGATGTAATTAACTCGGTTAAAAATTATGGTCTTGTACCACAAGAAGCATATAATGGACTTCTAGAAAATAGCAACTTTCACAATCACGCGGAATTAGTTGCAGTGCTAGAAGCTATGGTAAAAACATATGCAGACAATCCTGCTGGAGAGTTAAGCAAAAACTGGTCTAAAGCCGTAAATGCTGTTTTAGATGTGTATTTAGGAGCAAATAAAACATCTTTTACTTATCAAGGAAAAGAATATACTCCTGTTTCATTTTTAAAAATGACCAAAATTACACCAGAAGACTATGTTACAATTACTTCTTTTACACACGCTCCTTTTTACAGTTCGTTTATATTAAACATACCTGATAACTGGAGTAACGGTAGTATGTACAATGTTACTTTAGACCAAATGATGAATACTATTGATAACGCTCTAGAAAACGGATTTACTGTTGAGTTAGATTGTGATGTTAGCGAGCGTACGTTTTCATCTAAACACGGAGTTGCTGTAGTACCTGCAAATTATGAAAACAGTAAAAAAGCACTAGAAGGCATTTATCCAGAGCTAAAAGTTACGCAAAGCTACAGACAAAACGAGTTTGAAAACTTTACAACTACAGATGACCATTTAATGCACATAACGGGCACAGTAAAAGACCAAAACGGAACAAAATACTACAAAGTAAAAAACAGTTGGGGCACAGATGCTAGCAGAACCACACATAACGGCTATGTATATTTTAGCGAGGCTTATATGCGACTTAAAGCAATAAGTGTTATGGTACACAAAGATGCATTACCAAAAGACTTAACTAAAAAAATAAAATTATAATTAACACATACTACTAGTGCACATACAAAATGTAAAGAGCAAATCTTGTACCTTTGCAACAATGTATGCACTAGTAGATTGTAACAACTTTTATGCCTCCTGTGAGCGGGTTTTTAACCCTAGCCTACAGGGAAAACCTATTGCAATTTTAAGCAATAATGATGGCTGTGTAATCTCTAGAAGCGATGAAGCTAAATTAATTGGCTTACCTATGGGCGCTCCTGCCTTTAAATACAAAAGCTTTTTTAAAGCTAATAATGTCCACGTTTTTTCTTCTAATTATTCATTATACGGCGATATGAGCAGTCGAGTAATGAGCATACTACAACAATTTTCTCCAGATGTAGAAGTATATAGTATTGATGAAGCTTTTATTCAGTTTAAAGGCTTTAACAATTATAATTTTACGACCTATGGAACAGAAATAAGAGACCGTGTTTTAAAATGGACTGGCATACCTACCTGCGTTGGTATTGCCCCAACAAAAGCGCTTAGCAAAGTAGCAAACAAAATTGCACGTAAATTTCCCAACCAAACAAAAGGAACTTATGTTATTGATACTGAAGAAAAACGTATAAAAGCCTTAAAATGGATAAAGCTTGAGGACGTTTGGGGAATTGGAAGAAGGCTTCACAAGCGCTTAGCAATTAAAAATTGTAAAACAGCATTAGACTTTGTTAACCTACCTGACGATTGGGTGCGCAAAAACTTTTCTATAACCGAGTGGCGACTAAAAAAAGATTTGGAAGGCATACCTACTTTAGATCTAGAAATTAAAGAGAATAAAAAATCTATAGCAACTACCAGAAGTTTTGAACATACTTTTTCTGACATAGAAAATATAAAAGAGCGTATATCTACTTTTGCTAGTAGCTGTGCAGAAAAGTTGCGCAAACAAAACTCTAGTTGCCATACGGTAGTTGTTTTATTAAGTAGTGATAAACATAAACAAGGCGCAGAACAACATAGAGGAACTTTTAGCGTAAATATGTCTTACCCAACAGATTCTAGCCTAGCAATTAGCAACGCAGCTATAAAAGCTATAGAACACATATACAAACCTGGTATTAACTACAAGCGTGCTGGTGTTATTGTTACTGGTTTAGTACCCACAAATAATCACCAACTGCATTTGTTTACCACAGAAAACCCAAAGCACAAACCTTTAATGAAAGCCATAGATAAATTAAATTTTAAATATGGTGATCAAAAATTAAAAATTGCCAATCAAGATTTGGAGCGAACCTGGAAAATGAAACAAGAACACTTATCTCCTAAGTACACAACAAGTTTTAACGACATTATAAAAGTAAATTAAGCGTGATAAAAAATACAAATCTTACTTTTTTCTCTGTTGATAGCTCTACCAGTAGCTCTACTATTTTTATAGATACTGGTATCTCTGCTGGCTTTCCGTCTCCGGCTGATGACTTTAAAGAGAATAGAATTAGCTTAGACAAAGAACTAATTAAAAACCCCGAAGCAACTTTTTTTGCACGAGTAAGTGGTGAGTCTATGATTGGCGCTGGTTTAGAAAATAATGATTTATTAGTTATAGACCGAAGTTTAGAAGCATCTCATAATAAAATTGCTGTTTGCTATTTAGACGGTGAATTTACCGTAAAGAGACTAAAAGTTGAAAATAATATAGTTTGGCTACAACCAGAAAACCCCAATTACAAACCCATACAAATTACTGAAGAAAACAACTTTATAATTTGGGGCATTGTTACCAATGTTATAAAAAAAGTATAACAACAAAAAAGCGCAAAGTTTACACTTTACGCTTTACATTTATTACAGATACTAACTCCAATAATAAAATAAATATTATATAATACACATTATTATAATGCGCTGTGTTTCTTTTAAATACGCTTAAAACATATACTTTAGACGTATCAAATGTAAGAAATTACTTTTAAATATTTATTATTTAACATATTTTCTTACAAAATAAGATAATGCCATTATAAAATATCACAATTTAAAAGCAAGGCATAAAAAAACGCGAAGCATTTAACTTCACGTTTATATTTATTTAGTAGAGTTAGCTATACTTAATCCGCTAGTACAATAACTTTATTATCTTTCATTTCTATAGTTCCACTGCTTATAGCTAAAACAGTATCTCCGTTAGAACCTTTAGAGAATTTACCCTCAAAAGCCTCATCTATAGATACATTTCCTTGAATCTTAACAGTACCTTGCTGTAATAACGAAACAACTGGTGCGTGATTAGATAACATTTGAAAATCTCCATTAATACCAGGTACAGTTACAGAAACAACTTCTCCTGCAAATAATGTAGCTTCTGGTGATACAATTTCTAAATACATAATTATAAAAGTATTAAATAAATATTACGTGCAAGCCATTTAGCTAACACGTAATATTATGTATTATTTATGCTTCAGCAAGCATTTTTTCTCCTGCTTCTATAGCTTCTTCAATAGTACCTTTAAGGTTAAATGCAGATTCTGGCAAGTGATCTAGCTCACCATCCATAATCATATTAAATCCTTTAATAGTATCTTTGATATCTACTAAAACACCTTTAAGACCTGTAAATTGCTCTGCTACGTGGAATGGCTGAGATAAGAAACGTTGTACACGTCTTGCTCTACCAACTGCCATTTTATCCTCTTCAGATAATTCTTCCATACCAAGGATAGCAATAATATCTTGTAATTCTTTATAACGTTGTAACAACTCTTTTACACGTTGCGCACAAGAATAGTGATCTTTTCCTAAAATTTCTGGAGCTAAGATTCTAGAAGTAGAATCTAACGGATCTACTGCTGGGTAAATACCTAACTCTGCAATTTTACGAGACAATACTGTTGTTGCATCTAAGTGAGCAAACGTTGTTGCCGGAGCTGGATCCGTTAAATCATCCGCAGGTACGTAAACCGCCTGTACAGATGTAATAGAACCTCTTTTTGTTGATGTAATACGCTCTTGCATAGCACCCATTTCTGTTGCTAATGTTGGTTGGTAACCTACCGCAGATGGCATACGACCAAGTAATGCAGATACCTCAGAACCAGCTTGTGTAAAACGGAAAATATTATCTACAAAGAAAAGTACATCTTTACCTTGACCTTCACCTGCTCCATCACGGAAATATTCTGCAATAGTTAAACCAGATAATGCAACACGTGCACGTGCTCCAGGTGGCTCATTCATTTGTCCAAAAACAAAAGTTGCTTTAGAATCTTTCATTACAGATTTATCAACTTTAGATAAATCCCATCCACCTTCTTCCATTGAGTGCATAAAGTCATCTCCGTATTTAATAATACCAGACTCTAACATCTCACGTAGTAAATCGTTACCCTCACGAGTACGCTCACCTACACCAGCAAATACAGAAAGTCCACCGTGACCTTTTGCAATGTTGTTAATTAATTCTTGAATTAATACTGTTTTACCTACACCGGCACCACCAAATAAACCAATTTTACCACCTTTTGCATAAGGCTCAATAAGGTCAATTACTTTAATACCTGTAAATAATACTTCAGTAGAAGTAGATAAGTCTTCAAATTTTGGTGCCTGTCTGTGTATTGGCAAACCATCTTTACCAGATTTTGGTAAATTTCCAAGACCATCAATAGCGTCTCCAATTACGTTAAATAAACGTCCGTAAACGTCATCTCCAACCGGCATTTGTATAGCGCTTCCTGTTGCATTAACCTCTGCTCCACGGCTTAAACCATCAGAAGAATCCATAGAGATAGTTCTTACTGTATTTTCACCAATGTGTGATTGTACTTCCAAAACCAAAATTGATCCATCTGCTTTTTTAATTTCTAATGAATCATAAATTTTTGGAAGATCTACCCCTGCTTGGAACTCCACATCTATAACTGGGCCAATAATTTGGGAAACTTTACCTGTAACTTTAGACATTGCTATCAGTATTTATTTATATATAATTTTTCGTTTTTTAAAAAACATAAAACCCTGTAATACAGACCCCGTGTTTTTCAGGGTGCAAAGATAAGTTTTTCAAATTTAAATAAAAACTACTTTTTATTGTTTTTTTAACTTATTGAAAACCTTTTAGTTCTTAAACACATTTTATAAAAAAAAGCGCCTTATTAAATAAGGCGCTTTTCTATAACATTTATATTTTTCTATTGCAACGCAGGAGAAAAATTTGTTGGATAATTTGCTGCTTTAGCTAAGTTTTTTGACGCCACAAAATTAGACTCATAAGTTGCATCTATAGCCTCTAAAAATTTGTTTGCCATTAATGCATAACCTCTAGAAGTTAAATGTATACCATCTAAACTTATTAAGCCTCCAAATACTAAATCTGTATTCACTGTATACTCATCAAAAGGGACACCAGATTCTGACGCTTGTATAAGAATAGCATTTAAATCTACCAACGCCAATCCTTTTGCAGAAACAACAGATGCAATTGTTGCATTATACGCGTCTGTTGCCGTTTTTATAGATTCTAGCTCACTTGCTACTAAAACCCACTTATCTTTTAACGGCACAGATACACCGTTAACCATTGTTGGGTCATCATTTACTTTAGTTCCAATAAAAGATGATGCTGGCAAAACTAATAAATCATCTGCTGTTGCATGCCTATAACTTGGCAATCCAAATGCTGTTAAATCTGTTAAATCTTCATCTTCTATAACCACTGCGTTGGTCGCAGATGCAACAAATTCTATTGTACGTGCCTTTGCCTCTTCTTCATCTAATAAACCAGCTGTAACCATTGCCTGTAAACCTCCATTGTATTGGGCGTAACCATTGTTTACTTGTGTAGCAGTAGCTTCATCCATTGGTAAAGGGTTGTGAGGTACTGTTGTAAAATGAGGCAAACTCGTAATATAAGGTACGTTAGTTACAGCACCTTTAGCTCCATTTGCAGTTAAAGCATCTACTAAACCACTTAGCACAACTTGAAAAAGACCCGGATCTGTTATATCATTTGAGCCATAAGAAGCTGCATTAGGATTACCTGTTTGATCAACTCCCATACCGCCAGAAACAGCAAATCCTAAAACATCATTTCCTCCTATTTCTGATAGTGTAAAAAATGTTGGATTTTGTGCTGCCGCTAACTCTATCATACTTGCATCTGGCGTACTACCTGTCATCCTAACAAAGTATGGGTTGGCTGCTCCTGCAGATAAATTAGATATATTTCCGTATCCGTTTGCTAATAAGTGAAAACTTTTAGCTCCAGGAACTCCCATATTACTAAAAGGACCTGTTGGGTTATTTAAAATTATATCTGTAGAAACAGTAACAGAACTTTGAAGCGCCACCTCTAATGGCACTGGTCCTGCTCCACCAAAAACTAATCTAGGATCTGCAATTCTATCTCCGTTTAAGGCTAATCCTCCAAAATTATCATTTGTTAATGGTTGTGTAAATGTTGTACTACCACCCGCATTAACAAACTTCTGAGAAAGTATATTTGGAAAAGACATTTCCTGAGATGCTTTAAACAAAGCTCCATCTGTATATCCTGCAGTAAAAGAAGCTCCTAATGAAACATAATTTGAAAAATCTGCCGTCCCTGCTGTTAATTCCGGTAATTGTTCTTCCTTCATTGTAGACGAATCGTCATCATCACTACAAGAAGAAAATGCCACCATTGCGGCTACTAGCCATATATATTTAGTTTTCATATTTAAATCTTATAAATTATTAATTGTCCAAGAAACATAGTATTGAGAACCTACGTAACCAGTACCAAATGCTGTAAAATACTCATCTCCTAATAAATTAGAAGCACCAACTTTAAAGTTAGATTTTATACTTGGCACAGTAATATTTACCTGAGCATCTAAAACGCTAAAAGAAGGCACCTGACCATCTCCAAATGATGCTTCCCAAAAATAAGAGTCACTCCACCTGTAAGCTACATTAAAACCAATATTTTCAAATAAATCAGTTTTACCAAAATTAGCTTTAAACTTATGCTCTGGAGTATTAAAGTTTGTTCTAAAATCAGGGTTTGCCTCTTGGTCAAAATCTAACTTAGAATATGTATAATTTGCTCCTAAATCAAATCCGCCTAAAACTTTAGTATCTAAGCCTAATGTAGCACCATAAGAGTTTACATTTGCCTCAGAGTTTGTATATGTTTGATAAGCCTGATAATCTCCATTAGCTAATGCCAAAACAGATAAGCTATTATCACCTGCTTCACCATAAAAAGTAGAAACTACAGTCTCGTTAGACAAAAAGTCCTTATAACTATTATAGTATCCACTTAAATCTATTACCACACCATGTACTTTACCTCTATATCCTAATTCAAACGAAGTTACCTGCTCTGGTTTTGCTAAGTTTGAATTTGCCACTTTTAAATCTGCAGGGTTTCCTGAAGCTCCAAAAGCCTGTAAAGAACTTGCCAAATAAGAATTATTGTAAGCACCATCTCCAGATTTTTCTATCGTTGCAGGCTGACCAAGATCATCTTGTGCATCTTGACTAATACCATATGTTCTAACATCTCTATCTAAGTTATCTTTAGCACCACCTATTAAAATAGCTCTACCAACGTCTAAACCAATGTATAAATCCTGTGTAGTAGGATTTCTAAATCCTGTCTGAAAAGATGCTCTTAAATTATGGTTTTTATTTTCACCTAAAGTATAACCAGCAGCTAATCTTGGAGAAAAGAAACCATCAAACAGCTCCGACTTATCATAACGTAAAGAACCTGTTAGCTTTAAACGATCTTCCATTAATTTTTTCTGTATTTGTGTATAAATACCAAATTCAGAATACCTAATAGGTCCGTCATTATCTGTATAAATTGTACCTGAAGAATTTAGCTCATATGTTCTTGTAGACCCACCCACTTGAATATCTGCAAATTCAATTATTTCAGAAAAATTATAGTTTGCATCTGCATGATAAATTTTTGAATTATCTTGAAACTTAGAACCAGAACTTAAATCCGGATCATTTATACTTTTTTCAAATGCCGCCTGAAACTCAGGTGTACCCGGTAGATATCTCCCTGATTCAGCTTGTGCTCTTGCATTAGCATGTGCTTGGTCTGATGTTGCACCACCTAAAGTACTCTGTACATACGTACCAACATATTCTGCAAACCATTGTGGGTCAGATTTCCAAGCCCTGTTTATATTAATCCCTGTAAATACCATATCATAGGAATCTCCTGCTTTATCCTCTGTCATATATCCTCTTAAGAAAAAATTATCGTTCTTAATTTCAATTTTATGCTGTTGTAAAAAGAAATCATCAATAGCATACCTGTTTGCTCCTTGGTAAATTGTAGACCCAGAACCTACTTTACCAACATAAGAAATTTCAAAATCATTTTCCCACGGTCTGTAATAAAGTCCCCAATCAGCCTTAATGCTTTCTGCATTGTAATCAGTCAAATATTTTTCATTATAACCAGTTCTACTCACATTAACATTAGGCACTAGTGCTTCTGCTCCAGCAGGTAAAATTGGCTCTCCTGTAGCTGGGTTATTAGTTTTGGTAAGTATTTGTGCAACACTAAACATATTCTGACTTACTTCATCACCATAAACATTTACCCCATCATAATCTAAATCATCTCTAGTAAAACCTCTAAATAACTTATCCGTTTCATTATCAGCACCCCAATCTGTACCTTTTAAG